>CADBRX010000107.1 GCA_902797175.1 uncultured Coriobacteriaceae bacterium
CCACCGGTGGGGAAAGGGCACCTCTTGCCCGCTCTGCCGTTTTGAGCAACCGCAGGTAAACGAGTTGTTTCGTTGTACCAACTTTCACGCCTTCTGCATCAACCGTCATTTTTTGTCCAACCCCCTCCGGAAACCCTGCAAATTGGCCAACTTAACGTGCATGCCCCCGTTGCTCGGCGACCGCACGTGCCCATTTTGCGCCGTGGCCGGCCGTCGCGGACCCAGCCTAGCAGCTGAGGTATCCTTAACAGGTTAAGCAAACAACAGCGTCGTCATCGAAAGGGGTCAACCATGGAGAAGACCGACGTTACCAAGTGCAAGGTGGCCGTTCTGGCTGGCGGCTGGTCGGACGAGCGCGAAATCAGTCTGGACTCTGGCCGCGCCTGCGCAAAGGCGCTGGACCAGGCGGGCTTCGAGGGCGTCGAGCTGCTGGACGTGGCCGACCCCAACTTCATCCCGTCCCTCATGAACGGCGGCTTTGACGTGGCCTTCGTTGCCATGCACGGCCGCTACGGCGAGGACGGCTGCGTGCAGGGCCTGCTCGAGATCCTGCATATGCCCTACACCTTCTCGGGCGTGCTGACCTCGGCCATCGCCACCGAAAAGGACTACGCCAAGAGCCGCTTCCGCTCGGCAGGCATCCCCACAGCCAAGGGCCGCAAGCTCCCCGCGGGCCACATCCCCGACGAAGCCGAGGTAGACAGTCTGGTCAACCTCCTCGGCCTGCCGCTCTTTGTCAAGCCGGCCGCCAACGGCTCGAGCTACGGCATCTCCATGGTGCACAAGGCCTCCGAGCTGGCCGACGCCGTGCGCGAGGCCGGCAAGGGCGGCCAGCGCGTCATCGTGGAGGCCGGCGTCAAGGGCACCGAGATCACCGTTCCCGTCATCGGCAACGACGACCCGATGGCCCTGCCCATCATCGAGGTGGTCAAAGGCGCCGACGCCGAGTTCTACGACCTGAAGGTCAAGTACGAACCCTCCGAGCTGCACCACGTCATGCCTGCGCGCCTCGACCCCGACGTCTACGAGCGCGCGCAGCGCCTGGCCGTCCTCGCGCACAAGACGCTGGGCTGCCGCGGCGCCTCGCGCTCGGACTTCATCGTCACGGCCGACGGCAACCCCGTCATCCTGGAGACCAACACCATCCCCGGTATGACCGAGACCAGCCTCCTGCCCGACAGCGCTCGCGCCGCCGGCATCGAGTTCCCCGAGCTCTGCCGTCGCTTTGTGGAGTGGGCCCTGGAGGACGCGCAGGAAAAGGACGCGCAGGAAAACTAAGCCCCAAGACAAAGGCCGGGAGCGCTCCTTCGTTCACGCCAGAAAGGAGGGGCGCTCCCGCCTTTGCGCACGTGAGGAGTTCGCATGACGATAGATGACATCCTGCTTCCGGGCACGCCCGCTTCGGTCCGCGACCGCTACGCCTCGCTGGCAGAGCGCGCCGCGCACGAGGACTTTGGCCTGCTCGAGGAGGACATCGTCGTCCTGGACACCGAGACCACGGGCCTCTCGTTCAGGGACTGCGAACTCATCCAGATCGCCGCCGCGCGCATCGAGGGCGGCCAGGTCGCGGAGCGCTTTGACACCTTCGTGCACCCCGGCCGCCCCATCCCGCCGCAGATCACGCGTCTGACCGGCATTCGCGACGTGGACGTGACCGATGCCCCCAGCCCCACGGACGCCGTCGCCGCGCTGGCCGACTTTGTGGGTGGCATGCCGGTCCTGGCGCACAACGCGTCCTTCGACCGCACGTTCATCGAATCCGTGCCCGGCGGCCACAACGTCACGGACACCTGGATAGACACGCTCGCCCTCAGCCGCATCGCGCTGCCGCGCCTGTCCACGCACCGCCTGGCCGACATGGCGCAGGCCTTTGGCGTGACCGCGGTCACCCACCGCGCGGACGACGACGTCGCGGCGCTCACGGGCATGTGGCGCATCATCCTGTGCGCGCTGTCCGACCTGCCGCGCGGCCTGCTGGCGCACCTGGCCTCCATGCATCCCGACGTCGACTGGGCCTACCGCCCCGTGCTGGCGCATCTCGCGGCCGAGCAGGGCGACGAGACCTTCTCGCTCAAGGCCACGCGCCACACGCTGGTGGGCGAGAACCCCGCCCGCCCGCGCACGGACGCGGCCGAGCTCGCGGGTCACTTTAGCGCCCCTGACCAGGCAACCATTGATGCGGCCTTTGCCCCGGGAGGCACCGTTGCGCGCATGTACGCCTCCTACGAGGGCCGCCCCGAGCAGCTGGCCATGGCGCGCGAGGTGGCGGCGGCGCTCGCCACGTCAAACCATCGCGCCATCGAGGCCGGCACCGGCGTGGGCAAGTCCGTGGCCTACCTCCTGCCCGAGGCCCTCTTTGCGCAGGCCAACAACGTGACCGTGGGCGTGGCGACAAAGACCAACGCCCTCACCGACCAGCTCGTCACGCACGAGCTGCCGGCGCTGGCCGCCGCGCTGCCGGGCGGCCTGACCTTTGCCAGCCTCAAGGGCTACGACCACTACCCGTGCCTGCGCCGCCTGGAGCGCTCTGCCGTCAACGAGCTGCCGCTTTCCCTGGTGGAGGACGACCGCCGGACCGACACCGCGTCGGCGCAGGACATGCTGACGGCCATCGCGGTCACGTACGCCTACGCCTGCCAGTCCACCGACGGCGACCTGGACGCGCTTGGCATCCGCTGGCGCTCGGTCCCGCGCCAGATGCTGACCACCACCTCCGCGGAGTGCCTGCGCACGCGTTGCCCGTTCTTCCCCAACGAATGCATGCTCCACGGCGCGCGCCGCCGCGCCAGCTCGGCCGACATCGTGGTCACCAACCACTCGCTGCTGCTGCGCAACGTCTCCGCCGAGGGCAAGATCTTGCCGCCCATCCGCCACTGGGTGGTGGACGAGGCCCACGGCTTCGAGGCCGAGGCGCGCCGCCAGTGGGCGGTCGAGGTCGCCGGCACCGACGTGCGCCAGGGCTTCGAGGTGCTGGGCGGCACGCGCACCGGCACGCTCCACACCGTCATGGTGCAGTCGGCCAAGCTCGAGGGCGCCACGCTCATCCAGCGCCTGCTGACCAAGTGCGCGGCCGCCGCGTCGCGCGCGCAGGTCTCCACGTCGGACCTCTTTGTCACCCTTCATGACCTGGGGCGCATTGTGCGCAACGGAGGAGGCTACGACTCCCAGACCCTCTGGATCGACGCCGAGGTCCGCGACACGCCGGAGTGGGCCGCGCTTGCCGAGGCGGGCCACGCCGCGGTAGAGCGCCTGGACGAGCTCGCAAAGGACGTGCGCGAGACTGCCGAAGCGCTGGGCGAGGCGGGCGCCGCGCCGCTGGGAGCCGACCTTTCCGAGGCTGGCCGCTTTGCCTCCGAGCTGCGCGACGGCATCGACCTCATCATCCAGGGCACCGACGACACCTACGTCTACTCCGCGCAGCTCTCGCGCCGCAAGAAGGACATCGGCAGCGAAAAGCTCCAGGCCGAGAAGGTCGACATCGGTGCCGACCTGGGCCGCATGTGGCTGCCCGAGATGGAAAGCGTGGTCTTCTCGTCCGCGACCATCGCGGTGGGGGAGAGCTTCGAGCACTTTGACCACGCCGTCGGGCTTGACCAGCTGCCGGCGGAAAGCCACCGGAGCCTGCGCCTTGATTCCAGCTTTGACTTTGACAATCACATGGGCGTCGTGGTCTGCCGCGACCTCCCCGCGCCCAACGACCCCCGCTACCTGGCCGCCCTCGAGGACCTGCTCTTTGACGTGCATGTGGCCATGGGCGGCTCGGTGCTCACGCTCTTCACCAACCGCCGCGAGATGGAGCGCGTCTATGAGGGCCTGCGTCCGCGCCTGACCGCCGTCGGGCTGGACGTGGCCTGCCAGGAGCGCAACAGCTCGCCGCGCCGCCTGCGCCAGCGCTTCCTTGAGGAGCAGAACCTCTCGCTGATGGCGCTCAAGGCGTTCTGGGAGGGCTTTGACGCGGCTGGCGACACGCTGCGCTGCGTGGTCATCCCCAAGCTGCCCTTTGCCAGCCCCAGCGACCCGCTCGTGCGCGAGCGAGAGCTGCGCGAGGACCGCTCCTGGTGGCGCCACTCCCTGCCCGAGGCGGTCATCGGCGTCAAGCAGGCCGCCGGCCGCCTCATCCGCACGTCGAGCGATACGGGCATCCTCGTGCTGGCCGACTCGCGCCTGGTAACCAAGCGATACGGCCGCCAGTTTGTGTCGTCGCTGCCCTCAAAGAGCGTGGTGACCCTCGAACCCGCCAACGTGCGACGCTACATCCAGATGTGGCGCTCCTCCCGCGGCGTCTGACTCACAAGGGGTGATACGAAAGGGTGGGACCCCTTCGTATCGATACGAAGGGGTCCCACCCTTTCGTATCGGTTTCCGCCTACGGCATGGCTCCCCGCACTGCCCGATAAGTGCTTCTCCTATAACTACCTAACGGCTAAGGTTGAGAGCGTCCGTCGATTCGGCGCCTCGCGCGCCACGATCATAGGAGGAACCATGGCAGAAAAAGCAGTGAAGAACGTTGCGCTAGTCGGCCAAGCGGGCGTGGGCAAGACCATGC
>CADBRX010000108.1 GCA_902797175.1 uncultured Coriobacteriaceae bacterium
GCTGGAATACATCATGGATGACGAGCTGGTCGAGGTGACCCCCAAGAACATCCGCATGCGCAAGCGCCTGCTCACGGAGACCGAGCGCCGCAAGTGGAACGTGCGCCACGGCCTGGTCAACAAGTAAGAGCGCTCTCACCGAAATAGATACCTTCAGGGTCGCCATTCAGACATTTGACCTGCGAGGCTTGAGTCGATTACCCCTTCCTGACGTAGAATCAGGAAGGGGATTCTCTGACTCAAAGGGGTGGGACCCTTGTGAGTCATTTTGACTCACAAGGGTCCCACCCCTTTGAGTCACAAGTGGAGAGGAGGTCGTACGTGAGCGCGAAACACGAAGCACCGAATGCGGACAAGCGAGGCCGCAGGATGCATCTCTCGACGTTGCGCATCATGGGTGTGGCGGCCGTCGTTGCCGCCTTCGTGACGATGATCGGGTTCACGTCGGCATGGGGCATGATGGTGGACCGCATGGAGGCGACCGACTCGACCAACGTCTTTTCGACCATGAACCTCAAAGATCTCAACGGCAAGTCCTTTACCAGCGAAAACCTCAAGGACGCCCAGATTTCGATCTTCAATGTGTGGAGCACGACCTGTGCGCCCTGCGTCATGGAGATGCCGGACCTCGAGACGCTCAACCACAGCTACGAAGCGGGACAGATTCAGGTGATCGGCCTCTTGGAGGACTCGTCGGACCGCGACGGCACGCCCATAGAGGAGAACCTCGCCACGGCGCGCGAGATCGTGGAGAAGACGGGGGTCACCTATCCCGTGCTCGTGCTTGACCAGCTGACGTATGCCTTCATCTCGTCGACCATCGTCGGAACGCCGACGACGTTCTATGTGGACCAGGAAGGCAAGATCCTGATGACGGCCACTGGGGCAGAAAGCCTCGAAGCAATGCGGGGACGTGTGGACAAACTGCTCTCCGAGCAAGCGCAGCAGGCGCAGTAGCCGCAGGTAGAGGAGATGGATGACACGATGCGTGCAAGAAAAGCCATAACGATCGCCCTCCTTGTCGCCTCCATCGTCATGATCGTGGTGGGTGTCATGGCCGGCGAGCCGAACACCGTGTTGGGAAAGGCAATCAACGTCTGCATGGAGTGCATGGGAATTGGATAAGAAGACGACTGCCGCGCGACGCAGCGGTCGCGCGAGGACCTGGTTCCAGGCTGCATGGTTTGCCCTGACAAACGGCTACGCACGGGGCTACACCTCGGGAAAGATCTTCACAGGTGGCACCAAGGTGCTCTGCGTCCCGGGGCTCAACTGCTACTCGTGCCCCGGAGCGCTCTTCGCGTGCCCCATCGGCTCGCTCCAGGCGGTGCTCAACAGCAGCGCCTTCAAGTTTTCGCTCTACGTGTTTGGCCTGATGAGCGCCTTCGGCGTGCTACTCGGCCGCTTTGTGTGTGGCTGGATGTGCCCGTTCGGACTGGTCCAGGACCTGCTGCACAAGATACCGCTTGGCGGGAAGAAAAAGAACCTCCCGGGGCACAAGTACCTGCGTTACCTGCGCTTTGTGGTGCTCGCGGTGATGGTCATCGCGCTGCCCGCACTGGTCAAAAGTGACGGCGGCACGGGCCAGCCGTGGTTCTGCGAGTGGATCTGCCCGAGCGGCACCCTCTCGGCGGGCATACCACTGGTACTGCTCAACGCGGAGTTCCAAGAGATCATAGGCTTCCGCTTCTTCTGGAAGGTCGCGGTGCTCGTGGTCTGCGTGCTGGTCTCCATCTGGTACTACCGGCCCTTCTGCAAGTACCTCTGCCCGCTGGGCGCCTTCTATGGCGTGTTCAACCCTGTGTCGATGTATCGGCTCGAGGTTGATGCCAACAAGTGCATCAAGTGCGGAGCGTGCCAGCGCGCGTGCGGCATGGACATCCCCACGTTCCAGACGCCCAACAGCATGGACTGCATCCGCTGCGGCGACTGCGTGGCTGCGTGCCCGACGGGGGCCATCGAGTCAACGCTGGAGAGGATTGAGTCACAGCTGAAGGACCGATTCATCGCAGATGAAGACGTGATGACCGAACCAGTGACTCAATCAGCCGAGCCGACCAAAGCCACCGTGATTCACGATGGCGAAAAGCTCGTGGTGCGCGCGGTTGGCGTGCTGCTCATAGTCGGCGGACTGACAAGCATGGCCATGTCGAGCATCCATGGCGTGTTCAACGACTTTGACATGCATTTCACGATAGAAGCCTTGTCGGATGCGCCATACCTCTACACAGGGCTGAACATCATGAAGGTCTTCGCGTCGCTCATGGTGTTCATGACTGGCGTGTACCTGATGCGCAACGCCGATCGTGCAGAGAGGGTCAAGACGGCATCAGAGAAGCTGGGATGGGCCTATGTGGCGTACCTGGTGGGCGTTGCCATGTTTATCGTGGCGCTGGTGCTCAACACGAGCATCATCTCTCTGGCCATCACCGACATCATCAACTTCTTCTGCTTACTTTGCCTGCCCATACTGTGGCGCCTCGCCGCAGCGATCACGCGGCGCCTGAACGGCGATGAGGGGCACGTGAGGCTTGTCATCCTGCTGGTACTTGCGGTGGTATCCGTGGTGGGCTATGCCGGATGGTCAACCTATAACGTCGTGCACTTCTTCAACGTCATCATGACGATGTAGTTGCGACGTTCGCGGTGACTCGGAAGGGTAGCATCGGGCGTACCAGCCGCCCAACGGGACAAAAGATCACCCGAACTTGTCCCATCAAGCGTAATCCGAACAAAAAAGCGTCCCGTTGCAGGGACGCTTCTCATATTCTGGCGGAGGAGGAGGGATTCGAACCCTCGTAGCCCCGAAAGGCTAAACGGTTTTCGAGACCGCCGCATTCAACCACTCTGCCACCCCTCCGTTAGGGTGACGTGGCGCCCGCAGGCGCCACGAGGAAGTTCTGGCGGAGAGTCAGGGATTTGAACCCTGGAGACGCTTTCGGCGCCTACACGATTTCCAATCGTGCTCC
>CADBRX010000109.1 GCA_902797175.1 uncultured Coriobacteriaceae bacterium
GAGCGCTGGTCCTGCGACTGCACCACGGTGTTGGTGGGCAGGTGCGTGATGCGCACGGCGGAGTAGGTCGTGTTGACGCCCTGGCCGCCGGGGCCCGACGCGCAGTAGGTGTCGATGCGCAGGTCTTCCTGATTGATCTGAATGTCGATATCGTCTGCCTCGGGCATGACGACCACGGTGGCCGTGGAGGTCTGGATGCGGCCCTGGCTCTCGGTGACGGGAACGCGCTGGACGCGGTGAACGCCACCCTCGTACTTCATGACGGAGTAGACCTTGTCGCCCGTCACCTTAAACTCGATGGTCTTGAAGCCGCCTGCGTCCGACGGGCTGGACGAGAAGACCTCGATCTTCCATCCACGGCTCGCGGCAAAGCGCTCGTACATCTTGAAGAGGTCGCCCGCAAAGATGGCCGCCTCATCGCCGCCTGCCGCGCCACGGATCTCGACGATGGTGTCCTTCTCGTCGTTGGGGTCACCAGGGATGAGCATGACCTTGATCTCGTCCTCGAGAGTCGGAAGCTTGGCCTCGTTTGACGAGATGTCTTCCTGGAGCATCTCCTTCTCGTCGGCATCGGAGGTCTCGCGCAGCATCTCCTTGGCGACGTCGATGTCATCGAGTGCCGCAAGGTACTCGCGCGCCTTGGAGGCCAGCTCGGCCTGGTTGGCGTGCTCCTTTGCGATTCTCGCGTACTCCTTGGGATCGGATACGACGGCCGGATCGACCATCTTTCGCTCGAGTTCGGAATAGGCCTCGAGCAGTTTTTCGAGCTTGTCTCGCATGCTTGCTCCTTATGCGCCGCCGCCTGAAGACGGCCTCAACGTTCAACCTTTTTAGGATACCACCCAAATGAAGGCTTTATACGTGCGGAAACAGCTCCGCGCAGGTTCCTCAAGCGCTCCAGATGTGAGAAACTCTAAACAACCACACATGGGGGCTGCCATGACAGAAGAGCAGGATCAGACAAGCAAGACTTCCACGAGCGAAGAGACGGGGCCCGTTCCGGTCCACCCGACCGAGGCCATCCCCTCCGCCACGGAGCCAGAGCCCGCGCCCAGCGAGCCTGCAAGCCTGCACGACGTTGCCGCCACGACGGGCAGCTACGCTCGGGGGCTCATGGGCCGGTTGAGCGCGTTCCTCTCTGCCCACGGCCTCGCGACTGCCATCGTCGCCGCGCTCTGCGTGGTCGCCGTGCTGGGCATGGGCGCGCTCGCCCGCACGTTCTCGAGCCTGCCTGACGACGCCTCCGTACGCCGCGACGTGCAGTCATCGCTTGCCGTGCCCGCCTACAGCGGCGGAGCCTATGGCCATGACGAACCCCTTTCGCTCGTCGACGTGCGGATTGACCGCCGCACGCGAGGTGCCTCTGGGTCTGGCACCTATCAAGTTGACGTCACGGCAAGCTACTCCAACGGCATGGTCGACGTCTCCCAGGAGGCAACGCTTACCTATGGGCGTACCGACGGAGCCTGGACGTGCAGCGAAGCCACACCCAAAGGCAGCGCCCTATACGCCACCACCTCAGGCACCGATGCGGAAAAGCTTGTCGCAAATGCGGCGGGCATCCTGCAGCGCGCGGACTCCTCTCAGCCCGATGCCGCAGGCAGCGTCAGCCTGTCACGCCTCTATGAGGGGGCCGACGTAAGCGTGGTCGAGCAGTCCTTTGACGCGGACGCCCAGACCGAGGCCGTAACCCTCCACTTCTCCAAGGCGTCCACGTTTACCTCGTACGAGTGCGACGTAAAGGCTTCCTTCGCGTTCCGCCCGGGCAACGGCCTGTGGGAGCTGACCTCGGCGGCCGCAAGTGGCAACGCACGCGAGGCAACCCTCTCCCCGCTCGTAGGCAGCTGGGCCGGTTCGTTCCAAGGCCAGGTGGCGGCGGAGGGCCGATGCTTCGGCGCAAAGGAAGCCGGCCTGCGCGTCAGCATCACGTCGGCGGATTCCGGCCACATCTCGGGGACACTTTCCGTGGTTGCCCACTTCCACGGCGAACCCGCCTCCGACCAGCAGGGGATGGAAGGCGATACCCAGCTTACCGACGTGCCGTTTACCGGGGCGCCGGTCTCGGGAGAGGCGGGGCTCTCGTTCTTGTGCACCATTCCCGATGACGCAGGCGGCGGAGGCGAGATGAACCTCGTCTTTGGTCCAGCAGACGACCCCGATGGCGCCCATGCCACCATCACGACCTACCACACCTATACGACGAGCTTCCTCTTCATACCCTACGAGCGCGAGGCCATCTTCTCGGACACCTTTGCGCTGACGCGCGAGTAGCCGCGCGTTTTGGGTACAACTGATACGAAGCAGCAATGACAGATGAGCCTTTGGCCAGGCAGGCACATGCCGCCACGTCAGGCACTTTGCAAAAGACAAGGAGTAGCCATGCCCCTGGAATTCGAGAAGCAAAAGCCCCAGCCCCTCATGCTGGGCGACAAGGCCCACTACACCCTCAGCTCGTATGACCCCGTCCACGTTGAGGTCGAGGTTCCCTACACCAACGAAGAGGAAGTGTCCATGATGGTCGAGTCCGTTCTTGCCCAGATGGGTGCGACGGAAGAGGACCTCAAGGACGAGGACTGGATCAAGGAGCACTTTGAGGACGTGAATTCGGTAGACGAGCTGTACGCAGCCGCACGTGCACAGATCTCCGAGATGAATGCGCAGGTGGCCGAGCAGCAGAAGGTCGGCATGGCAGTGGCCGAACTGACAAAGCGCCTTCAGCAGGCGGTGCCGACGATGCTCCTTGCCCGCTATCGCCAGAGCGTGATGATGAACTTCCAACAGCAGCTTGCCGCCGAGGGGCTGACCGTCGAGCAATTCATGGCCAACTCGGGGGCAACTCAGTCCGACATCAACAGGATGCTTGACGAGCAGGCACTGCGCATTGCCGAGCAGGAGGCGGCCCTGGACGCCTACGCCCGCGAGAAGAAGCTTTCCGTAATGGAGGACGAGATCGCACAGCTGCTGGGCTTCCCCGAGGCGGAGGCAGACAACTTCATCAAGCAGGCAAAGGGAGCAGGCCAGTACGAGCAGCTCAAGGACGCCGCGCTGCACGCAAAGGCGGCCCAGGTGCTCGTCGCTGAATGCTCGTGCACATACCACCACGAATCCGAGGAGCAGGGCAGGGCGCGCTTCGAGCAGATAAAGCAGCTCCACGAGCAGTACGAGCGCAACTTTGCCCAGGATGTCGAGGGTGAGGCTGAGGCCAGCCCCAAGTCCGGCTCTGGCTTTACGCTGGTGTAGTTCTCGGTCGCTTTTGCGAGCGTGATATCCAATCGTCCTTTGGAAGAGTTTCTTCTCTTGCCAACTGGGGAAACGTAATAATACCGCCCCCAAAGGACGATTCGCATTGTACGAAGAAAGGGACCGACTCAAATGAGCCGGTCCCTTTTGCGCTCTCTGGGAGAAAAACCGTTACTCGGCGTCCTCGACGGTAGCGGCGGCAACCTCGGCGTCGGCAGCGGCCTCAGCCTCTGCCTTCGCTGCCTCGGCAGCGGCCTTCTTCTCGTACTCGGCAGCACGCTTGGCCTTCTCGGCAGCCTTGGCCTCGGCAGCGGCCTTCTTGGCGGCTGCAGCCTCGGCAGCCTTCTCGGCACGAGCGGCCTTGGCGGCCTGGGCGGCAGCGAGCTGAGCGGCAGCGGCGCCACCAAACTTGTCGGCAAAGCGCTGGACGCGTCCGCCAGTGTCAACGAGCTTCTGGGTGCCGGTGTAGAACGGGTGGCAC
>CADBRX010000110.1 GCA_902797175.1 uncultured Coriobacteriaceae bacterium
CTCGGCGACGCCGAAGAAGGAGGAGATGAGGGCCGGGATGTTGAGGGAGGTGTTGAGCTCCTTGTCCTTGGTCTTCAGGACCATGCCCAGGCAGGCACCCATGATTGCGCCGCAGCCAGCAAAGTTGAGCGGGTTAAGGGTGGAGTAGCCGACAGCGGCCATCTCGGTGAACCACAGGGGGATGATGCCCCAGTGCAGGCCAAACATGACCAGCAGGCTCCAGAAGGTGCCCACGATGAAGCCAGCGAGGACGGGGGAGATGGCAAGGAAGGACTGGATGCCCACGGCGACCGCGTTGGCGAGGATGGTCGTGACGGGTCCGATGATCAGCAGGCCAGCGAGACCGGAGAGGACCAGGGTGAAGACGTTGGCAAAGATGCCACGGATGAGCTCGGGGAGGCAACCCTCAAAGAACTTGTGCACCTTGGAGGCAAACCAGATGATGGGGATCGAGGGCAGGACCTGGAGGTAGTAGTTGAGCAGGACCAGGGGAATGCCAAAGACGTCACCGTAGACGTTGGCCTGCAGCAGCTTGTTGCCCTCGAAGAGGACTCCGGTCGGGTCGCCGCTGACGAGCGTGATCAGGTCGGGGTAGATGAGGATGCCGCCGATGGCCATCGACAGGACGGGCTTCAGACCAAACTTCTGGCCTGCGGACCAGGCGACGATGATGGGGAAGAACTGGAAGGCCGCATAGCCGCAAGCATACAGGACGGTGTAGGTCGTGGTTCCCTTGAACTCGGGGGCGAAGGCGCAGATGAGCGAGAGGATCGAGACGATGAAGCCGCCAGCCATAAGGACGCCCAGCACAGGCTGGAAGATCGAGGAGATGAGGTCGAGCAGCTTGGAGAAGGGGTCCTTCTTCTCGTCGGTGAGGGCGGCGTCCTCGTTGATGTCGAGGGCGGCCTGGGCGGCAAACCCGCCAATCTCCAGCAGGTCGTTGTAGATGCCCTCGACCTGCGGTCCGACGACGACCTGGTACTGGCCGGCTGCCTGGATGACGTCGATGACGCCCTTGGTGGCCTTGAGAGCCTCGGTGTTGGCCTTGGACTCGTCCTTCAGGTGAAAGCGCAGGCGGGTGATGCAGTGGCTCACGTCGATGACGTTGTCCTTGCCTCCCACTCCTTCTATGACCTGGTTGCAGAGGGTTTCGTATTTCATGGTTCCCACCTTCCGGAATTGGCGGTCGATGCGCGATTCCGCTACTTCCCTTCGTTTGGGGCGACCCGGTGTCGCTCCCTTTTGTTGAGACCATCTTATGGGATTCAATTATGCCAATACAATTCCATAAGTACGAATATTGTTTCTGTAAAGGAATAAGTAGAGAGCGGGAGGTGACTCAGAGGGGTCCCACCCCTTTGAGTCACCGATGTCAGGCCCTGTGCTATTTTGCCAATCGTCCTTTGGAAGCGTTTCTTATACGTTTTGCCTGTTGGGCTTTTCGAAAACGCTTCCAAAGGACGATTGGCAAAGTACCCATCTCCGCACCAGCCGTCCCTAAGCGAAGATAATGTCCTGTGTACAATCTTTGCCGAGCGTGAACGGTAGTATTTTGACGGCGAGCGTACGCTATTATGGAAGCAATTGGATGCAAAGCATCACATTTGGGACCATTCTCAAGCTTGGAGGCCACTCATGCCTTTGACCGCGATCGTCCTTGCCGCCGGTGAGGGAACGCGTATGAAGTCCCGTCATCCCAAGGTAGCGCATAAGCTGCTGGACCGCCCGCTCGTCTGGTGGCCCGTGCATGCTGCCCGTGAGGCGGGGGCCGACCGCATCATCGTCGTGGTGGGAAACCACGCAGACGAGGTGCGCGCCGTCTTTGACGGCGATACGGACGTCGAATTTGTCGAGCAGACCGAGCGCCTGGGAACGGGCCACGCCATGCGCGTCGTGCGTGACGCCATCGGTGCCTTCCAGGGTCCCACGGTCGTGCTTTACGGCGACACGCCGCTCATGCGCGCGGAGACCATCGCCAACCTGGTCGAACACACCAAGGCGGGGCACTTTGCCTGCACTGTGCTCACCATGAGTCCCGCCGACCCCACCGGCTATGGCCGCATCAAGCGCGATGCCGAGGGCAACGTGATGGCCATCATCGAGCACAAGGACTGCACGCCCGAGGAGCAGGCAACCCTCACCGAGTGCAACTCCGGCATCTACTGCTTCTGCGGGCGTCGCCTTTCTGAGAACATCGACAAGATCGGCAACAACAACGCGCAGGGCGAGTATTACCTCACCGACATGGTGGGCATCTACCGCGAGATGGGCGAGCCGGTCTCTGCGCTGCTTGCCGAGGACGACTCCGAGCTCCTGGGCGTCAACTCACGCGTGCAGCTTGCACAGGTCACCAAGATCATGCAGCGCCGCATCAACGAGAGCCTCATGGCGAGCGGCGTGACCATGCTCGACCCCGATCAGGTGTGGGTCGGCCCCGAGGTCACGGTCGGACAAGACACCGAGCTTCTGCCCCTGACCATGCTCTGGGGCAAGACCAACATCGGCAGCGACTGCGTCGTTGGACCCAACGTCTTCCTGACCGACGCGTCGGTCGAGGACGGCGCCTGCATCAAGAACCGTTAGAAGCGACTGGCCGAGAAGAGAGACTGCAGAAAGAGAGAAACACGATGGCGGACGAGGTTATCTTTGACCTGAGCAAACCACTCAACGTGTATAAGGAAATCAAGGTGTACACGGGCACGGGCAACCCGGTGCTCGCCAAGCACATCGCAGACAAGCTCAACCTGAAGCTCTCGGGCCTCAAGCTCGAGAAGTTCGCCAATGGCGAGACCTACGCCCGCTTTGACGAGTCGGTCCGTGGCGACGAGGTGTTCATCATCCAGTGCATCGCGGGCGAGAACGTCAACGACCTGCTGATGGAGCTGCTCATCATCACCGACGCCGCCAAGCGCGCGAGCGCGGCGAGCGTCACGGCCGTCATCACCCACTACGCCTACGCGCGCCAGGACCGAAAGGCCGCCTCGCGCGAGCCCATCACCGCGCGCCTCATCGCCAACCTGCTCGAGGCTGCGGGCGTCGACCGCATCATCACGCTCGACCTGCACTCCAACCAGATCCAGGGCTTCTTTGACATCCCCGTGTCGCACCTCACGGCCCTCTACAACTTTGGTGACTACTTTGCCGCCAAGGACTTCGACTGGGACAACACCGTGGTCGTCTCTCCCGACATGGGCCGCGCCAAGGTCGCCAAGAAGCTGGCCGACTACCTTGGCTGCGAGATGGCCATCGCCCACAAGAGCCGCCCCAAGCACAACGCGGCCGAGGTCATGGGCGTCATCGGCAACATCGTGGGCAAG
>CADBRX010000111.1 GCA_902797175.1 uncultured Coriobacteriaceae bacterium
CGTAGGCGACGCGGGAGGCGGGCAGAGCCCGCCGAGCGAGTGCGTATCGCCGAAGGCGAGACGCGGATTCTCCGCACCTCCACCTGCGTACGAAGAGTCGAACTATCCTTCTTTGGAGGGACCAAGTTCGCTCTGACATAGAGAAAGGGGACCGACAAGCGCGGTCCCCTTTCTCTTGTGACCTAGAACCTCTCGCTCGGCTTCTAGCCGCGCAGCCTTCCCTCCGAGGAGGAACTCGAGCTCTTTGCCGTCGAAGGTACCCTCGAAGAGCGCGTCGCCTATCAGGAGTCGTTTGAGCAGACCGCCGACCCGCTGCTGCTCGAGCTGATGAGCGCAGGCGACGGCCAAGAGTCCGAGTTCGACACGCGCGGAACCATGCCCAAGACGGGCGAGGCCCGCATGCTCGCGTTGCGGGTGAGCTTTCCGGGTGACTCCGAGCATGAGCCCATGGGCTTTGCGGAGGGCGACTCTCTCGAGGCGCTCCAGGGCCTCATAGATGGCGATAAGGGGACGTTTCCCTACGAGAGCCTCTCGGCGTACTACCGGCGATCGTCTTACGGAAAGCTGCACATAACCGGCGAGGCCTTTGATTACGAGGCACAACACCCCAGGTCCTTCTACGAGGAGGACGTGGGAGAGCTCTATGAGGAGGCGCTGCGGGCGCTCGACGACCAGCTGGACTACGGTGACTACGACGGCAATGGTGACGGCATCATCGACTGCGTGACGATTCACTTTGCGGGCGGCGACACCGGTTGGGGGACGACGTGGTGGTCGCGCGCTTCCGTGCTCGACCTCAAGGATGACGAGGGAGAGGCGATGCTCTTTGACGGGCTGGCCGCTGGGTCGCGCATCCAGCTGCATCGTCCTTCCAACACGGCGCTCGGCATGCGAACGCTCATCCACGAGAGCGGCCATACGATGGGGCTGCCCGACTACTTCGCTGCCCCAGGCCCTGATGGCGGGGCGGGCGGCGGCATCCAGACGTCAGACATGATGTTTGACGACATGGGAGACCACAACGGGTTCTCCAAGTGGATGCTGGGGTGGCTCGACGAGCAAACGCAGGTGACCTGGGTAGAGGTGACCGAGGACGGCGTCCGGGCTACGCGTGGTGGCCTGGAGGTGGGCAGTCCCACACAAGATGGTGGCGTGTCCTTGGACCTTGCCCCCTTTACCAATGACGACGAGTCGCAGACAGGCGGCATTATCGTGGTGGCTGACCACCCGCTTGATCGGTATTCGAGTTACTATGTGCTGCAATATGACCACGCTGCGGGCAACCAGCGATTCTTGTGGGGCGTCGACAGCTCGCTGCACGGGTGAAGGGGACCGACCAGGAGAAGATCGACGAAATGGTCGAGTACGTGTCGCAGCACTGGTAACCGCGCCGGGAAACCATAGTTTGCACAGCGGTCCCGACCGTCACGACGTTGTCGTGGCAGGTCGGGGCCGCCATTTGTAAAAGGCCAACCGTCCTTTGGAAAGGGTATTTTTACAAAAGCGCAGGATTGCAAACGAGATACCCCCTCAAAAGGGTGATTTGAAAAGTACCATGTAAGAGATCGTCTTCAAGATGGGAGGCACCTGTCATGGATTTGTTCGAGGCTCTGCGGTCACGTCACAGCTACCGAGGCGGCTTTCTGTCTGACGCCGTCCCGCGCGAGGACCTCGTGCGCATCATGGAGGCGGGGCTGGCCGGTCCCACGGGCTGCAACAAGCAGACCGTCTACCTGGTAGCAATTGACGATGCTGACGTGCTCGCCCGCGTGCGCGCCTGCATCAAGCCGCCGCTTGCGCGCGAGAACGCCCCCGCGGCGATATGCGTCCTGACCAAGCGGGTCTTTGCCTACCGCGACAAGTGCTTTGCCGTGCAGGACTACTCTGCCGCGATAGAGAACATGCTACTGGCGATTACGGCCCTGGGCTACGCGTCCTGCTGGTACGAGGGCCACATCACCGACGATGACAGGCTGTGCGACCAGATGGCAGAGGTGCTCGGCGTGCCAGAAGGGTACGATCTCGTGTGCTACCTGCCCGTTGGCCGTCCCGTTCATGAGCCGCGTGGTCCCAAGAAGGATGCCTTTGCAGACCATGCCTGGTTCAACGCGTTTGGCGGCTAAGGGCGCACTTGCCGAAGGGTGAGCCGTTCACCTGCTCGGCTCTGTGAGAGGGCCCTATACTGTTCGCATCATGCTACCAGCACCAACGTTGATAGGAGAGACCATGGATATCAAGCAGACCGCAGACGAGTTCCTTGCCAAGGGCACTGAGATTCTCGATGCAAACGGCGATGGCAACGTGGAGGCAAAAGAAGTCCTCGACGCTATTGCCGGACGCGTGAAGGAGACGGCAGACGCCGTTGCCGAGGCTGCGGGCGAAGTCAAGAAGGGCTTTGACGCGGACGGCGACGGTGCCGTGTCGGGCGAAGAGGTCAAGGCCGTCGCCGACGCCCTGAAGGAGAAGGCGACGCAGGCTGTTGATGGCGTCGTCAGCAAGATCAAGGGCGAGCAGGCGTAAATAATCGAGGCGAGCGCATCAGCGGGGCTGGAGGGGTCGTTCACCCTCCAGCCCCGCTTGCTTGCGGGCTAGCCAGTTGCCTTAGGCCAAAAAGGCCTTGACCTCGTCCAGACGGCGCTCTGCCTGCGAGCGTCCTTGCAGGTAGAGGTCGAGCAGCTTTGCGCCGCTTCGCTCGCTGACGCCCACCTCGACGGGCTTTTCTGGCGCAAACACCAGGACGGGGCTGTCTGGCTGCTCCTCGAGGTCAAACAGCCGTTGGCGCTGCGTGTTGTAACGGTCGGGGCGACTTTGAAGGAGTCCCTCGTACAGGGGAAAGCCGTCATAGCGGTGCGAGCGCAGGGCGATGTACTCGTAGGTGAGGGGGCTTAGCGCCTTCTGGTAGCTGCGGTCCTTTGTCAGCACGACCAGGGCCTTGCTCGCCGGCGCGTGTCCCTCGACTTGCGGAGCGCCGTCCAGCCCAAGTGCCACCTCAAAGGGGATGGAATCCGAGGTGCCGCCGTCCAGGTAGTGGTGGCCGTCAACCTCCACCATGCGCGAGACGGGAGGAAGCGACGCGGAGGCTTGGACCTTCTTGACGTCATCGGGAAACGTCACGCAGGGCAGATAGGCCGGGGCTCCGTATACCACGTCGGTCGCGACGGCGTACATGCGCAGTGGGTTGGAATGGAAGGTGGGCAGGTCGACAGGATCGAGGCGGTTCTGCACCTCGTCGTACATGAAGTCGCTGCCCGCGATGTCCCCCGTCCGGGCAAAGGACCACAGCGACATGAACCTGCGGTCGTCACGGAATGCGAGCATGATGCGCATGCTGCGGCCAATTTGGCGGCTCTTGTAGCTCGTGGCGGCAATGGCGCCAGCAGAGACGCCCCATGCGCTCGAGAAATCCCACACACCGTGCTCCATCAGCACGTCGAGCACTCCTGCCGTGAACATGCCGCGGAAGCCGCCGCCCTCAAGCACCATCGCGTTATCCGACATCGTTGTCCTCCTTTGACATATCAAAAAGTGTATACCCGCTCTCGGCACAAATGCGGGAGTTGGGCGTCACCAGATAGGTGTGCGGCTGACAGCTCTGTGGACGGCTTGTGTGGAGATAAAGTGTGCCTTTTACCAAGGGAGACTCGCTGTATACTTTTAAGGCTTCTTTTGCAGAGCCCCGTAATCTCTGACAAGAACAAGCACGCGGAGGTTTGTCCAGAAGCCGCCGCAGCACATCGTACGTATGGAGGAGTCAAGTGACTAAGTCGACTCATTACGCCAAGCAGGGCGAGGTCGAGCGCAAGTGGGTGCTCATCGACGCTGAGGGCGCCACCCTCGGTCGTCTTGCCACCCGTGCCGCCATGATTCTGCGTGGCAAGGACAAGCCCCAGTTCACCCCCAACGCCGACACCGGCGACTTCGTGGTCATCATCAACGCCGACAAGGTCGTCCTGACCGGCGTCAAGGCTGACCACAAGTCCTACTGGCGTTATTCCGGATATCTGGGCGGCCTCAAGACCGAGTCCTACAAGGACGCCATGGCCCGCAAGCCCGAGTGGGTTGTCGAGCACGCCATCAAGGGCATGCTCCCCAAGACCACGCTTGGCCGCAAGCAGGGCATGAAGCTCAAGGTCTATGCTGGCCCCGAGCATCCGCATCAGGCCCAGAACCCCGTCAAGATCGATCTGGAGGCGTAACCGATGGCTGATAACACCGCAGTTTACATGGGTACTGGCCGTCGCAAGGAGGCCGTCGCCCGCGTCCGTCTTGTTCCCGGTACCGGCAAGATCACCGTTAATGGCCGCGACGCCAAGGACTACTTTGGCCGTCAGCAGCTCGTCGACAACGCGGTTGCCCCGCTTGTCCTGACCGAGACTGCCGACCGCTTTGATGTCTTCGCCAACATGGATGGTGGCGGCATCACCGGTCAGGCTGGCGCCCTTCGCCTGGGCATTGCCCGCGCCCTTCTCGAGGCTGGCGAGTATCGTGCCGAGCTCAAGAAGGCCGGCTACCTCACCCGTGACTCCCGTGCCGTCGAGCGCAAG
>CADBRX010000112.1 GCA_902797175.1 uncultured Coriobacteriaceae bacterium
AGGACGGATGTCTCCGCGGTACCACCTTGATTGCCGTGCGCGTTTTCTCTCGCGAGCGACCACTCGTTGAGCCCCGTGCCGTGGGGCAGACGGCTTGCCTACTGAGACGCCCGTGCGTCCGTTCAGGTCGCGGCTGGTGGAGTGAACTCTGCCCGTCAACCCGCGTAGGAACCTCTCAACCGGTGGGCTCCCTCTCTTGTCCTTGGGTGACGCGACGGACAAACCTCTCCGTCATTGCCTGATGGAGCATGGTAGCACACATCTTGCAGGTGGATGCCCACATTTGGAGCATAATGAGGTTATGCACAGAACCTGCGAGCAAGGAGCGGCCATGGAACTGAACAAGCTGATCGACCACACCATCCTTAAGGCAGATGCCACCGAGGCGGACGTCGAGCGACTGTGCGCCGAGGCAAAGGAATACGGCTTTGCCACCGTCTGCGTGAACTCCTGCTGGACCGCTCGCGCCGCCGAGCTGCTCGAGGGGTCTGGCGTGGGCATTACCACCGTGGTGGGCTTCCCCCTGGGCGCCATGTCAACGGCAGGCAAGGCGGACGAGACCGAGGTGGCCGTGGCCGACGGAGCCACCGAGATAGACATGGTCATCAACATCGGGCGCCTCAAGATGGGCGACGACGACTTCGTGAGGCGCGACATCGCGGCCGTGGTCGATGCCGCGGCACCGGCCCAGGTAAAGGTGATCATCGAGTGCTGCCTGCTCACCGACGACGAGAAGGTGCGCGCCTGCGAGCTGTCCGTCGCTGCGGGCGCGGCTTTCGTGAAGACGAGCACGGGCTTCTCGACCGGCGGGGCCACCGTCGAGGACGTGCGCCTCATGCGCGCCACGGTGGGCGACCGTTGCAAGGTCAAGGCCGCAGGTGGCATCCACACGCGCCAGGAGGCCGAGGCGCTGGTCGCCGCGGGCGCCGACCGTCTTGGCTGCAGCGCCGGCATCGCCATCGTCAACGGCTAGCAACCTATCGCTGAACGGGCATTGCTCGTTCCGCATCAAACGTTAGCGAATCTGCACGTCCTCAAAGCCGGACGTGCGGGCAAGCCCCTCGAGCTCCGCCATGTGCTCGTCAGAAGGCGAGGGCGAACCGGCCAGCTCTCCCACCACGCCAAAGTGGCGGAACTTGATGAGCTTGAGCGTGGTTGTGCGCACCTTGTCTCCAAGCACGTCCGCAATTCCCATGATGGTCGCCTCGGGGTCGTTCCATCCGGGCACCACCACGATGCGCAGCTCTTCGATCTTGTCTCGCCTGGCCAGGTGGGCGAGGTTCTCCTTGACCGTATCGTTGCCGTGGCCCGTCAGGTGACGGAACACCTCGTCATCCCACGCCTTGACGTCAAGCATGACGCCGTCGGTCACGTCAAGCAGCTCGTCGTGCTGCGTAAAGGGAACGCATCCGTTGGAGTCTATGAGGGTTCCCAGCCCCGCCTTGCGACAGAGCGCGAACAGCGCGCGCATCCACTCTGGATGCAGCATGCACTCCCCTCCCGAGACGGTGATGCCCCGGATGAACGGCTGGTAGGAATGAACTATCTCAAACACCTCGTCCGGCGTCAGCCGCTCGATCTTGGGGCTCGCCTTGTGGGGACACACATGGATGCAGGTATCGCACTGCACGCAGGCGTCCTTGTCCCACCGCACGTGCCCATCCCGTCGGGACAGCGCCCCCGCGGGGCACTGGTCGACGCACAGCCCACACCCCAGGCAGAGGTTTTGCGTCTCGGGGTTGTGGCAGTACGCGCAGGCGATGTTGCACCCCTGCAAGAAGACTGAGCAGCGCGAACCCGGTCCGTCTACCAGCGAAAACGGGATGATCTTATTGACAGGTGCGGTGAGTTCCATATCCCTATCCCCCATCAGGTGACTCAAAGGGGTGGGCCCTTGTGAGTCATCTTGGCTCACACGGGCCCACCCCTTTGAGTCATGAACACGTTATCCCAGGCGCACCTTGCGGTCGGCGAGGTCGTTGGCACGCCAGTTGCCCTCGCCGTCGTGGCTCGTGTCGGCCAGCACCGCCTCGCCACGGGCGAACTTCTCCATCTCGGAGCGCTTGACGAGGAAGCCCGTGATGCGCACGAGGTCGGAGTCGGAGGGATAGAACGACAGGTACTTGTCGTCCACCGCAAAGGCACCCTTGACCACGTCAAGAAGCGCGTCGAGGTTGTTGGCCGCGGTCGGCTCGACCGGGAAGATGTCGCTCACGCCGGCGGTGAAGAACCGGTGCATGCGCGCGCAGTGGCGGATGTGGTCCCAGAAGACCTCGGGCTCCGAGCCCACGCGGATGCGCACGCCCGGCGTGGAGCTCATCTGGTCGCCAAATCCCGCCTGCGCGTGCATCATGTACTTGCCGCCGCCCGCCTCGGAATAGGGGGCGTCCCAGGCGAGCACCTGCTCGCACATCTTGGTCATGATCTCGTCGGCGAGGTCGTTTGCCTCGGGGTCGGTGCCGTAGACATGGCCCGGTCCCATGAGCTTCTCGATGCACTCGTGCATGCCGATCATGCCGAACATGCCCACAAAGCGCTCGCGCTCGATGAGGCCCTCGCGCACGAGGAAGGAGGTCTGGAAGAAGTTGGAGTCCTCCACCAGGAACTTGATGCGCGCGTCCATGTACTCCAGCAGGGCGCCGGTCGCGTTGGGCAGCAGCTCGTTCATGAAGTGGTCGACGCTCGTGGCGAGGTCGGCCAGCTGGCTGAGCTTCACGCGGTCCAGGCAGTAGGCGCCGCCGCGCACGGGCAGCACGTTGTAGCAGGAAACGACCGTGTAGGCGTCCTTGGGGCCATTGGCTGCCAGCGGGTAGGTGTCACGCAGCAGGCGGTCGTTGGCATAAGCCGGGTTGGCGCAGGCCATGGACGTCTTGAGCGCCAGGCGTGCGAAGTCGTCGGGCGTCACCTCGGGATCGTACTTGAGCGTGAAGTTGGGGACGGCATTTTGCACCTCGGCGTCGGCCTGCAGCAGCAGGCGACCGGCCCGCGTGTCCTCGGGTCCGAGGTTTGCGTGGCAGTAGCCAGAGGCGACCGTGCGGTCGATGTAGTTGAGGAAGCGCTTGAACTTGGGCAGGATCTCCTCGTCGGAAAGGCCGTCCAGGAAGGGGTCGAAGACGCGGTCGAGCTGCCCCACATAAACGGGGCGTCCGGTGACGGAGGGCACGTTCTGGTAGAGGATCTGCAGGTTCATGAGCAGGTCGTCGAGGTTGTCCGGCGCATCCAGGCGCAGGAAGTCGCTCCCCTGGCGAGCGAAGCGCTCCATGTCGCAGCAGATGTAGCGCGGACGATACGGGGCGTTGCCCTCGTGCATGTCGCAGATGGCGTCACGCTCAAAGAACCAGTCATACTCGGGCGTGGTGGGAATGGGGTGCTCTGCGTTCTCGGCGGCTTGCGCCAGGTGGATCAGCTTCTGCCCATAGGTCAGGTTGCTTGCAGTAATGATGTCCATGAACTCGCTCATGCGCGACCTCCTGCAATGGATAGCGGTTGATGCTCCTATCATAGCCCTCCGCCCCCTTTGACATGAACAGTCCATGTCAAAGGGGGCGGAAATAGTCAGAAACGAATCATGGAACCAAGACTGACACGAGCCCTTCATGTCAGGCAGGACGAGGCGGGGCACCGCCTTCCAAGCGTCCCTCTAGTAGCAGTCCCAGTTGAAGAGCACGCGCGAGAAGTCCCCGCGCCTGAGCGCCTCGGAATTGACAAAGAAGCCGCCAATGCCCACATCGCCCCAGATGATGCGGTCCCTGTTGCTTCCCGGCTCGCCTTCGGAGTCAATCTGGAGGAGCAGCGTGTCAAACTCGTCCATCAGCGCGCCGAGACGGGGATCGTTCTGGGTGAAGAAGGGGTAGCCCAGCACCAAGTGCGCAGGTTCTGGCGTCTTGAGCTCGTCAAAGAGCCTATCGACGTCCTCGTCCTCGAGCAGGTCCCAGCAGCTGGTCCTGCCGCCCACGAACTCCTTCCCAAAGAGGGACTCGCAGCAGTCGACGAAGACCTTGTCAAAGCGTCCGTCGGCTATCGTCATGCCGCAGATGGTGGGCTCGACGTGCAGCGCGAACTCCCCTGCGAGCGGGTTGCCGAGGTAATCTTCGTCAAGGCCCATGCGGGAGGTCGGGATGTCCAGGGCTTCCACCTGCTCAGCCGTGACCGAGGCGTCCACCTCCTGGTGCCAGACGACGCGAAACCCGCTCTGGTTGGTCGAGTCGTCGAAGTCCATGCCCGAGCAGTCGTCTTCCGCATCGATGAAGAACTGCAGCAGGCCGTGGTCGGGAAGTCGCGTGTCGCCACCGAAGTCCGCCAGGTCGAGCTGCGCCAAGAGCATGAGGGGGCGGCCTTTGGGAGTGCGGGGATAGGCCTGGCCCACCGGCCAGTACGGAAGGCCGCCAAACTTCGTCTCGGTCAGCGTAGGCGTGCGGTCAGGGTCGATGACGAGCCGAAACGCCGGCATGTCCGTCGCTTCCTTGATGGCGGCGACGATGTCTTTGACCTTGTCGCCCGAAATCTTCTCCGTAAGGGGAGCGGGAGCCTGCGTCGCGTCAGCCACTCCACCGAGCTCGTTTTCTGCCATGCCAAGCCTCCCGTTCTCTCGGACCCTCTGCCAACAGAAGTATCGCCGCTGCGCGCAGGCCCCTGAACGGCTTTTCGGCAAGGCGCCTCGTCTGGCACCCCTTTGACAAAAACGGGCGCAGCCGCCCGAAAGACGGCTGCGCCCTCGACTCTTGTCTACGCGTGCGGTGCCAGCGCTAGGCCGCCACCCGCAGGCCTACTGACCCAGCTCCCAGGAACCACCATGGTTGTTGTTGTACAGGTAGTCAAAGAACTCTTGGAAGAACTGGTCGTAGTTGTCGTTGGTACCGTAGCCATCACCGAGGTCATCGCCGTACGGATTGTACTGGTACTGTTCGCGCTGGCGCTGCTGCTCCTCGCGCTGTTGCTGCTGCAGGGCCTGGAGCGCCTCGTCAGAGTCGAGCGTCACGTCGAAGGTCTTCTCCTCGGTTCCGCGCATGACCGTCACCTTGACCGTCTCGCCGATCGCATGGGAGCGCACGGCCAAGATCATGCCATCCGCCGAGGTGATGGGCTGGTCGCCCATCGCGATGACGATGTCGCCCTTCTGGATGCCCGCCGCGGCGGCCGGGCTTCCCTCCGTGACCTCGGCCACGTAGGCGCCCTGATTGACCGAGAGGTTGTTTGCCTCGGCGTTTTGGGGCGTCACCGTCTGCATGGACAGGCCGATGTAGGCATGGGTGACCTGCTCGCCCGCAATGATCTTGTTCGCGATCTCGACCGCGTAGTTGCCCGGGATGGCAAAGCCGATGCCGGCGAAGCTTTCTGTGTCGGACGAGAAGAGCGTCGAGATGCCCACAAGCTGGCCCTTTGCGTTGACGAGCGCGCCGCCCGAGTTGCCCGGGTTGATGGAGGCGTCGGTCTGGATGAGGTTGGCGTAGATGGTCGTGCCGTAGGTCGACTGCATGAGCTCGTTGCGGGCAAGCGAGCTCACGATGCCTGCCGAGACGGACTGGTCGAGGCCAAAGGGGCTGCCGATCGTCATGACCCAGTCCCCCACCACGAGGGCATCGGAGTCGCCGATCTCCATGGGGGTCACCGTGTCGCCCTGAAGGTCGGCGCGCACGACGGCAAGGTCGGAGGAGGCGTCCCCTCCCACCAGCGTCGCGTCATAGTTCTTGCCGGCTATGGTCACGCTGATGGAGGTCGCATCACCTGCGACGTGCCAGTTGGTCAAGATGTTGCCGTCCGTATCGAGGATGACGCCAGAGCCCAGGCCCTCCCCCTCGTCGGAGCTGACATAGACGGACACGACGGAAGGCAGGGCCTTGGCAGCAACTGCCTGGGAGATCGTGACGTCTTGGTCCTTCGCGTTGATGGAGATGGTCTGGCCCGCGGCGCTTTGCTGGGTCGTCGTGACGCCATGCGTCCCCGCAAGGGCGTTTGCCCCCTGAAGAGCGAGGCTCACCGCAAGCGCCCCGATGGCGCCACCCGCTAGGCCAAAGAGCGCAGACCGCAGGCCGCTGTGGGACGCCTTCTCTTCCTTTGGGGCGCCGTTCTGGTCGGGCACGTACGACTGCTGCGGAACATAGGACTGCTGTGGCACCTGCTGGTAGGAGCGCTGATACTGCTGCTGGTACCCCTGCTGGTAGTGCTGCGGCTGCTGGGCGTACGGATTGACGGGCCGTCCCGCCTGCTGCCGGTACGCATCCTGGTAGGACTGCTGGGACACGCCTGCCTGGGTGGGCTGCGCCTGACCCTGGCTCTGGTACTGCCCAGGCGTGACCTGAGGTGTCGGCACGCTCTGCTGAACATAGTGGGCAGCGGCAGCGTTTACCTGGGTGGGCTGCACGTTCGTCTCGGTCTCGCCAAGCGAGCGAATGGCCTCCTCCCTGCCCTGGTCATCAGGAGTGGGAACACCTTCCTGGAAGTTCGTCTGCTCGTCAGACATGATTCATCACCTCGTGTTGGATGTGGCCGCGCGTGTGACGCGACCTTGCTGGAGAGAATGTACCCCTCCCCGCATCCCCTCTTTCCCCAGGGGGCAAAAAACTCACGTTGGTAAAACAAGCCTTTTTATTTTCTGAAAGGCTCCGGCGCGTGACGGCTGCCCACCAAAGGGGATGCGTCCCTTGCCAGAGGTAAGGGAACGATTTCCTTTGCCTCTGGCAAGGGACGCATCCTTTCCGGAAGTCAGGGACTTGCCTACTTGCCGTCGGTGAGCGAGAGGCGTCCCGCCTGCGCCAGGCGGTTCAGGCGCTCCTGGCCCTTGTCGGTTATTGACTGGAGCTCCGCGATGGTGGCCTGCATGCGCGGGATGGCGGCGTCGCGATATGCGTCACCCTCCTCGAGTGCGGCAAACACCTGCTCGAAGGACTCCTTGATGACTTCGGGGTCAATCATGGCCTCGCTCGACTGGCGCTGGATCTCGGCTCCCTGGGTGTGCAGCGCCTCGGCGTTACCGCGGATGATGGACTCGGTGACCTCCCCCACCATCTTGACCTTCTCCATCTGCGCCTGCTGGTCGTGGAGGGCGCGCTGGATCATCACGCCCGTGTCGAGCGCGCGCAGGCTGATCTGGCTCGTGCGGTCGATGTTGGTCATGAGGGCGCGGTTGTTCTCGCGCAGGACCGACATGGCCACGAT
>CADBRX010000113.1 GCA_902797175.1 uncultured Coriobacteriaceae bacterium
CCGTTCCTCTGCGAGGCTTACATGGATTGGGTCGACATGGTTCGCGATGGCGACTATCCCGAGGAGAAGCACGGCTGGCACATGGATTCCGAGGAGCTCGAGAAGTTCAACACGATGATGGACAACTTCGAGGGCTAGTATCGGCTTTGTTGCATACCCCTTCCGGGCGGCGCGCTTGTCACGGGCGCGCCGCCCTTTTTGCCCAGGCGCCCGCTTGTGGATGCGTGGGAAAGGTTGCCCTCAAAATCGCATATAACAGGATGTGTCTGTGAGTATTTCGACAGGGGAGGAACCCATGGCCAAGCAGTATCTCGTTCTTGACATCGGCGGCACGTTCATCAAGTATGCCCTCATGGATGGGGAAGGGCAGTTCATCGAGCAGGGCAAGGTCCTTGCCGACACGTCATGCGAGGAGGCCATGCTCGCCTCGCTGGGCGTGCTGGCAGCCAAGATGAGCGAGCATGAGTACGAGGGCGTCGCCATCTCCATGCCGGGCCGCATCGACACGGCAGCGGGAATTGCGCACACGGGCGGTGCCTTTACCTGGGTGCATGACTACCCGGCAGCAGAGAAGTACGGCGCCGTCTTTGGCAAGCCCTGCACCATCGCAAACGACGGCAAGTGCGCCGCAAGCGCAGAGAACTGGATCGGCGCCCTCTCTGACGTCAACTCGGGCGTGGTGCTGGTGTTGGGCACGGGCATCGGCGGCGGCATCGTCATCAACAACGAGGTCTGGATGGGCGCCTCGGGCGGCGCAGGCGAACTCTCCGCCTTCATCACGGACCACGAGGGTGTCAAGAACGGCCTTGGCTGGGGTAACATCGGCATCATGTGGGCCTCGCACATCTCCGCCGGCTCCATCACGGGCAAGTATGGCGCGCTCAAGGGCATCGAGAAGGCTGACGGCATCATGCTCTTTGACGCCTACGAGGCCGGTGACCCCATTGCCCGAGACGTGCTCAAGACCTTTGGCGAGGAGGCGGCCGCCGGCATCGCGTCGCTGCAGAGCGTGCTCGACGTCGAGCGCTACGCCATCGGCGGCGGCATCAGCGCCCGTCCCGAGACCACGCAGATCATCAAGGACGCGGTGGATGCGCTCTTCGATCCCTACGTGGACTTCCTGCCCTATGGCAAGCCCGAGATCGTGACGTGCAAGTTTGGCAACGAGGCCAACCTCATTGGCGCGCTTGCCTTCCACCTACAGGCACGCAAGTAAGTCTCACTGACTCAGACGCGTACCAAAGGGTATCGCCCCTTTGGTACGCGTCACAGCAGGCCAAAGTGCTCAAAGGCATGCAGCAGGCCGTCGTCATGAAGGTCAGTCGTGACCCAGGTGGCGGCGGCCTTGGCGTTGTCGTTGCCGTTTCCCATGGCGACTGACACATCTGCCGCCCTCAGCATGGTGAGGTCGTTGTCAGAATCACCGCAGGCCATGGTGCGCCACTCGCTGGCGCCGAGCCACGTGCGAACGGCCTCCATGGCCGTGGCCTTGGTCACCCGCGAGGCGGTCGCCTCGGCAAACCCGAACCCGAGGACGGTCAGCGTGACACCTTCGGGCATGAGGGCCGCGGCCCTCTCGTAGTCTTCGGCCGAGCCGCTGTGGTAGAAGAGCTTGTGAAGCCTGCCCCACGCTTCCTCGGGCATGTCCTGGATGGTCGGGACGCTCATGATGGGGTCGGGCGTGCCCGACGCCGCGGCAATGCCTGCCTGGTAGGCGGCATGGTTGTTCACGCAAATCCAGCTGGTATCGCCACCCTCAAGGTTGTAGTTCAGCCCTAGGGAGTCAAAGGCAGCGGCGACGGCCCGGGCATTATCCTCGCCAATGGGCGCATCGACGATGGTCTGCCCATCCAAGATTACCTCGGCACCCGCGGCAAAGCAGTAGCCGTCAAGGCCCAGATAGGTGAGGTCGGGCACCTCGGAGCGGGCGCGGCCGGTATTGGTCAGAAACTTGTGGCCGTTTGCCTGGGCACGCCTGATGGCTTCGCGTGCAGAGTCGGGCACGACGCCGCGTTCCCAGAGGGTGCCGTCAAGGTCAAGGAAGACTGCAGTGTGCATGAGTGTGCCTTTCAAGGGGGATCTTTCAAAAACAGCTTACTCAAACTAGGTTTTCGCGCGGTGCTCATTGCCACCAAGGGGGTCTCGTCTGCACACGATGGGCACGTTTGGAGAGCGCACACGCAGGCTGAAGGCCTTGAAGGATGGCAGGTGGTGGCCCAGGCACCCGCTTTGGCCCGATGACCGAAGACTGGCCCGCATGCTGCCCATATGGCGGTATCGTAGACAAAATGGCCCAAAACACAGAGGAGTAGCCATGGCAGATAGCCCGCAGAGAAAAGCGAAGGCCACGGGAGCGGCCGCCCATCGCGTTGGTGCGCATCGTGCGGCCATCAAGCCGCATAAGCGCGAGACCGGACCAGACTACAAGCAGATCATCAACGACTACCTGAATGGCCTCAGGGCGGGAAGCACCCAACAGACCATGTGGGGAGAGAACGTCGAAAAGAACGCGCAGGCCATCCGCTCCCTCTATGGTCTGGCGGAAAACGATGAGCCGTACCTGCTGCTCAACCTTTCGGGTGACGGCCGTACGGGCATGACGCTCAGCTCTACGGGCATCCACCTGGCAGACGGTCGCGGCGGATCTGCCACCATCACCTGGGCCGACCTTGCCAAGACCAGCGTCGGCTACCAGCGCGGCATGCTGGTCATAGGCCAAAGCGGCATCACGTCAACTGACGCACAGGTGCTTGCCGCCCTCCTGCAGCAGATTCAGCAAAAGATCGCCCAGTAGACCATATCTTCCAACGACGAGGGGACGCTCATCATGACCACCTCACGCCTTGCCAAACGCCTGGGCAGCCTCATCGCGACGGCTGCCGTCGGCATTGCCCTTGCGTCTTGCGTCACCGCTTCACCGTATGGGACGACGACGTCTGGCACCGGGGGAGGGAGCTCCCTCTCCAACATGGTCAACAGCGGCCTTGCCATCCAGGCGGAGCGCGGGAGCGAGGTGCTTGACATCAAGCGAGCCCAGCCGGGAGCAAAGCAGCCTTCTGGCATCGCCAGCGACACCTGGACCGTCTTCGTGTACATCTGCGGCTCGAACCTCGAGTCCCAGAGTGCCGCGGCAACCAAGGACCTGAATGAGATGCTCAGCGCCAAGGGCAGCGACAAGGTCAGCTTCGTCGTGGAGACGGGCGGTGCCAAGAGCTGGCGCAACAACACCATCAGCGCGCGGCAGCTGGGTCGCTACCTCATCAGGAACGGCAAGATGTCCGACCTCGGCGCAGTCAGCCCCTCGAGCATGGGCGAGCAGGCCACGCTCGCCGACTTCCTCACCTGGGGCGTCAAGAACTATCCGGCAGACCACATGGCCCTCATCCTCTGGGACCATGGTGGCGGCTCCATATCGGGCGTCTGCTTTGACGAGCGCAACAACAACGACTCGCTGCAGCTTCGCGAGCTTGACGCTGCGCTTTCCCAGGCGTTTGCAGGCATGTGGGAGAAGTTCGAGTTCGTGGGCTTCGATGCCTGCCTCATGAGCACGCTCGAGACGGCAAACGTGCTCGCCACCTATTCCAACTACATGGTGGCGTCGCAGGAGAGCGAGCCGGGCAACGGCTGGGAGTACGGCTCCATCGTAAAGTACCTCGCGGCGAATCCCGGCTGTGACGGCAACGAGCTGGGTCGCGCGATCTGCGACAGCTACCTTGCCTCGCTTGACAGCAGAACCAGGGGCTTTGCCACGCTCTCGGTGACCGACCTCTCCAAGATCGACCAGCTCATGCAGGACTTCTACCGCTTCTCGCAGGAGATGTATGCCTCGGGAGGAGACCAGAGCACGCTTGCGGCCATGTCGCGCAGCATCAACCAGGTCGACAACTACGGCTGCAACAACCGTCGCGAGGGATACACCAACATGGTCGACCTCGGCGGCCTGGTCGACGCTTGCTCGGGCGTCACGCCCAGCTCCTCAGATGTCCAGAGGGCGCTGAACGACGCGATCACCTACCAGATCCGTGGCACCTACCATGCGGGCGCCACGGGCCTTTCCACCTACTACCCGCTCAAGGTCAACACGTCCCAGGAGCTTGCGATCTTCCAGACCGTCGCGGTGAACCCGTCCTACCTCTCCTACGTCGACCGTCTGGCGCATGGCGCCACCTACAACGGCGGCACGCAGTACACGCAGTATTCGGACGAGACCTTCTGGCAGGAGAACCTCTGGAACTGGCTCTTGGGCAACACGACCGAAGAGGTGCAGCAGGAGGCGGAGGACAACTGGAACTACGTTGACGACCACACCGACGTCAGCTCGCTCATCACCTTTGCCTCCGAGCCCCAGGTGGACGACGAGGGCACGTTCTGGTTCCAACTTGACCAGCACGGCATCGACAACGCGGCCGTGGTGAGCGGCATGGTGTACGAGCTTTCCGAGGACGGCGCCGACCTCATCGCCCTGGGTGAGACCTACGACGTCTATGGCGACTGGGATACGGGCCAGTTCTCCGACGGCTTTGACGGGCTGTGGCTGGCGCTTCCCGATGGTCAGAGCCTGAACCTGTCGGTGGAGAGCGCCACGGAGGACTTCATCATCTACACGTCGCCCATCACGCTGAACGGCGCCGAGTGCTACCTGCGCATGCGCCAGGACATGGCCGACGGGAGCGTCGAGGTCGAGGGTGCCTGGAGCGGTGTGAGCGAAAGCGGCGCCATGGGCCGCGACCTGACGCAGATCAAGCGTGGCGACGTCGTCGTGCCGCTCTACAAGGCCTTCTCGGCGGACGAGAGCCTCACGGCAAGCAGCTACGAGGGCGAGCCCTACTCCGTGACGTCTGGCGGCCTCACGGTCGACTACGACTACCTGCCTGATGGAAAGTACCTGTACTGCTTCTGCATCCAGGACGCCTTTGGCGACAGCCTGTTCACCGCGGGAGCGCAGTTTGGCATCGACTCAGATGGCACCATCTACTTCGAGTAGGTACACACATGATCAGGGCGGCATTCTTTGACGTGGACGGCACGCTGCTCTCACATGCGAGCAATTGCGTGCCGGCGAGCGCGCGCCGTGCACTGGATCTGCTTCGACAACATGGTGTGACTGTTGGTCTGGCAACGGGAAGAAGCCAGGCGGAGCTGGACGAGCTGCCGCTTGACGGCCTGACGTTTGACGTCCTCCTGCTCCATAACGGCCAGATGATCCTGGACGGGGAGGGACGCTACCTTGCGGGCAATCCTTTGGAGGGGGAGGCGCTTAAAAGGGTGCTGGCCCTCTTTGACGCGCGTGAGGTGCCCGTCGTGCTGATAGAGCGGGAGCGAACCTACATCAGCTTTGTCAACGATGACGTGGTGCGCGCCCAGTCCGATACGCATACCTCCGTGCCTCCCGTCGGTACCTACGAGGGGGCGACGGTGTTTCAGGCCATGGCGTATGTGGACGAGGGCGACACCGAGCTTCTTCGCAGCAAGCTTGTGGGCTGCGACGTCACGCGGTGGCATCCAAAGGCGGTGGACATCAACGCGCCCTCGCCAGGAGGGAAGGCCGATGGGCTTCTCCGCTGGTGCGGAGCAAACGGTGTGGACCTTTCCGAGGTCGTGGCCTTCGGCGATGCGGAGAACGACGTCACCATGTTGCGCGCGGCGGGAGTGGGCGTGGCGATGGGCAATGCCGTGCCCGAGGCCAAGGAGGCGGCCGGCATCGTGACCACGGACATCGATGACGACGGCATATGGAACTCCCTTGCGCTGCTGGGGCTTGCACGCGCCTGACTCACAAGGGTGGGACCCTTGTGAGTCAGGATTGATCTCTCTGAAGAAGTGCCCAGTACTTTCGAAATAGTGACCTCGGCCGAAGAGCTGTCCCCAAGCGATACCTCACCTGTCACAATGGAGCTGTCCACAAGCAGGCACTGTCGTTGGAGGAGCTTCCATGAGAATTACGCGCATGCAGGTCAACCACATCACCAATCCGCTGGGTTTTGACTTTGGAAAGCAACCCACGTTCTCTTGGGTGGTTGAGGACGCCATCGGCAAGCATGCCGAGGCGTCGCGCGTAGTGGTGACGTGCGCCGGCAAGGAGCTTGTCGACACCGGCTGGGCGGACCTCGACGCCAAGGCGTGTGCGCTTGACGTGACGTTGAGCCCTCGCACGCGCTACGAGTGGACCGTGTCGGTGCGCAGCGATGCAGGTGAGGAGGCCACGAGCGACACGTCCTGGTTCGAGACGGCAAAGATGGACGAGCCCTGGCAGGCCGAGTGGCTCACCTGCGACTACGACGAGCCGAGGCACCCCATCTTCTCCAAGGAGCTGGCGCTTGCCGACAAGGAGATTGCTGCTGCCCGCCTCTACATCGTGGGTCTGGGCCTCTATGAGGCGTTTATCGATGGTGCGCGCGTGGGAGAGGAGTATCTGGCTCCGGGCACCCATGCCTTCGACAAGTGGGTCCAGTACCAGACCTACGACGTGACCGATCAGCTCAATGACGCCGTGGACGACCCGAGGCTCTCGGTGCTGCTGGGCCATGGCTGGTACAGTGGCCGCTTTGGTTTCGTGAAGACCGACGTGGGCTTCTATGGCAACGACTGGCGCCTTATCGCCGAGCTGCGGGTCACGTATGCGGATGGATCGGAGCAGGTCATCGGCACGGACGAGAGCTGGCAGGTCACACGCTCCAACGTGACCTCCTCCAACATCTATGATGGCGAGCGCATCAACGACACCCTGGCGCCCGTCGCGCCGGTTGCGGCGACGCTCCTCGACGCTGGCGCTGCTTCCGAGGCGACAGCCAAGCTGCACGACCGGTTGAGCCTGCCCGTCACGGCGCACGAGACCTTTGCGCCTACGCTCATCCGCACGCCGGCGGGCGAGCAAGTGCTCGACCTGGGTCAGAACATCGCCGGCACCTTCCGCATGCGCGTGTGCGAGCCTGCGGGCACCACCATCAAGCTGCAGATGGGCGAGCTGCTCCAGGACGGCAACTTCTACCGCGACAACCTGCGTACGGCCCTGGCCGCCTTTGAGTACGTGAGCGGCGGGGGAGAGCACGTGCTTGAGCCGCGCCTCACCTTCTATGGTTACCGCTACATCAAGGTCGAGGGCATCGAGGACGTCGACCCGGCCGACTTTGTGGGCGTGGCGCTCTACAGCGACTTTGACGGTGAGCGCGGCCGCATTGTTACGGGCAACGCCAAGGTCAACCAGCTCGTCAGCAACGCACGCTGGGGCATGAAGGACAACTTCCTGGACACCGCGACCGACTGCCCGCAGCGCGACGAGCGCATGGGCTGGACGGGTGACGCCAACGTCTTTTCCGGCACGGCCATGCGCCTGGCCGCGCCCTATGCGTTCTATCGCAAGTACCTCTACGACATGGCGCTCGAGCAGGCCGCCGCGGACGGGGACATGCCCATGGTGGTGCCAAGCTATGGCCTCATGGGGGGTGCCTCGGTGTGGGGTGATGCCACGACATGCATCCCCTGGAACATGTACGAGATTGACGGCGACCCGGCCATCCTCAAGGAGCACTACGACTCCATGCGTGCCTGGGTCGACCACATGGTCAAGGTTGACGGCGATGACCATGGCTGGGGCCGCAACTTCCAGTTTGGCGACTGGCTGGCGCTCGACACCAAGGATCCGGGTGGACGCCGTGGCTACACGGACGAGGGCCTCATTGGCTACCTGTCGTTCTGGAACAGCGCCCTGATCGTTTCCGCCGCGGCGCACGTACTGGGCAAGGCCGAGGACGAGGCGCATTACCGTGCTGTGGCCGATCGCATCCGCAGCTGGATCGAGCGGGAGTACTACACCGCCACCGGACGTTGCGCCGTCAACACGCAGACCGCCTACGTGCTGTCGCTGTGGTATGGCTTTGGTGACCGCGACTGGTCGACCAAGCAGCTGCGCAAGCTGCTTGAGGAGAACGGCGACAAGCTTTCGACCGGCTTTGTGGGCACGCCGCTTCTGTGTCCGGTCCTCACGCAGGTCGGGCTGACGCGCAAGGCGTATGGCCTGCTGCTCAACGAGGACTATCCTGGCTGGCTCTTTGCGGTGAACCTTGGTGCCACCACCATCTGGGAGCGCTGGAATTCGCTCGATGCTGACGGGCACATCACAGGCATCGACATGAACAGCATGAACCATTACAGCTACGGCGCCATTTGCGAGTGGATCATGGCGTATGCGGCTGGTTTGAACCTGGCGGAGCCTGGCTTTGCCCGCGCGACGGTTGCTCCGCACGTTGACTGGCGTCTGCGCTCCTGCAAGGCGGAGATGGATACGGCCGCTGGCACCTATGTGGCAGGATGGGAGTGCGTGGACGAGAACCACCTCCGCGTCTTTGTGACGGTTCCCTTTGGCGGCGAGGCCGAGGTCACGCTGCCGCTTGCGGACGAGGCTGCCTACGAGGCCCTGGGTGGTCATGTGCTCGAGGCTGGTTCCTATGAGGTCACCTACGAGACGACCGAGTCCCTGCGCTGGGCGCCGAGCGTTGACTGGACGGTCGCGCAGATTCTTGCAGAGCCACAGGTGAGCGGTGTGGTCCGCAAGTTTGTGGACGGGTTCGACTTCAGCATCATGAGCGCGGACCGTTCCAAGACCCTGCGCGAGCTGCAGGCCGAGGGCCTGGGCCAGAATCGCAAGATGACGGCCGAGGAGCTCGAGGCTTGCGATGCATCCCTGAGGGAGCTGGCCGACTAGGGAATCGTTGGCCTGGCAGGCTTGAACGCGGCGCCCCAGCGATGGGGCGCCGTTTTCCGTTGGTTAACCTACCGCTGCATGAAGTCGTGGATGGCCTCTGATGCCGCATCGACGAGCAGGTCGGCGTGGGCGTGCATCTCCGTAGGCGACGAGTTGAAGGTGTAGGAGATGTCGGCCGCGTCAAGCAGCTCAAGGTCATTGAACGAGTCGCCGACGCCGGCCGTGAGCGTGGCGCCGTAGTGCTCGGCGGCCATGTGCAGGCCCGTGCCCTTCGAGCAGCCGGCGGGAACCACGTCGATGCTGGCCAAGTTGACGTACGCCTGCACAAGGCCGGCAAAGCGCTCGTTGACGAGGGCGGCCGCCTCCTGGGCCTGGTCGACGGTGTCGGTCTCCATGGCGTAGCCATAGAAGGGCCCCGTGATGTCGTCATAGGTGTCAAAGTGGCGAAGGGTCGGCCAATCGGCATCGGCCGCATGGCTCCAATAATCCTCGCCCGCACAGGCAAGGGCGTAGTCGGGGTTCTTTGCCATGGGGGAGAGTAGTGCATAGAGCTCCTTGGCAAGCTCTCGGTCTATCGTCTTGTTCCAGATGAGGTTTCGGTCGCGGTCCCACAGCGCCGCTCCCGTGGTGGCGATGTAGAAGTCGAAGGAGAAGTCGAGACCCGGCTCCGCGTCAATCTGGCTGGTCAGGCCAAGCAAGGGGCGTCCGGTGCACACGCCAAAGAGACCGCCCTCCTCTTGGAATGCACGAATGGCTGCGGTGTCGGTGGGGCTCACGAGATACTGGTCATCCGTCCCCCAGAAGTGGAGGGTTCCGTCAAAGTCGCTGGCAAAGAGCTTGGTCATGTTCATCTCCTGTGACTCGTATCATGTCGTTCCATGATAGAGTTCCACGTCAAACCACGGAATTGAGTCGCTGAAGACACATAACTGTGGGTTGTGAAAGGGACGCCTCCGCGAGCGGGCGCAAGCATTACCGATGAATGGCCTTCTTTGCCATTCCGATGGCACCCGTGGGACACACGAGCCGACAGAGATGGCAGCCAACGCATCTTTTGGCCAGGAGGCGCGGCTTTCGTTCCGAGGGGTCGAAGGCAATGGCCTGGTGACCACCGTCTTGGCAAGAGAGGTAGCATCTGCCACACCCCACACAGCGATCGCCACCAAACAACGGCAGGACCACGATGTCGCGCTCCACGTCTTGATGGTCCACGACGGAGCCCGTCGCTGCCCCTACAAGCTGTTCCACCGAGGCTATACCCTTGCAGCGCAGGTAATCGGCAAGGCCCTGCAGCAGGTCGTCGATGATGCGGTAGCCGTACTGCATGACGGCGGTGGTAACCTGGAGGCTTCCTGCCCCGAGCAGCATGAACTCAAGGCCATCGCGCCACGTCTCGATGCCACCCATGCCACTTATGTGCATGCCGCGCAGCTCCTCGCAATGCGCGAGGTCCGACACGAACCTGAGCGCGATGGGCTTCACGGCACGGCCCGAATAACCGCCCACCATTGACTTGCCGCTCACGGCCGGCTCGGCTACCAGCGTATCGATGTCGACGCCCGTGATCGAGTTGATGGTGTTGATGGCGGCGATGCCGTCGGCGCCTCCGTGCTTGGCAGCGAGCGCGATGGGGACCATGTCGGTGATGTTGGGCGTGAGCTTGGCGAGCACGGGCAGCGTCGTGCCACGCCTGGTGGCTCGGGTGAAGCGTTCCACGAGCTCGGCAGACTGGCCGATGGTGGAGCCTAGGTCGCCGTCCTCCATGTTGGGGCACGAGAAGTTGCACTCGATGACGGACGCCCCTGCCTGCTCGCATGCGCGAGCGAGCCGCTCCCACTCCTCCTCGTCCTTGCCCATGATGGACGCCACGATCACCTTGGTCGGGTAGTCGCGGCGCAGCTGGCAGAACACCTCCATGTTCTCTTCCACGCTGTGATCGGAGAGCTGCTCGATGTTCTTGAAGCCGTAGAAGGCGTTGGCCCTGCCCTTTACGGCCGAGAAGCGCGGAGAGGCCTCGTGCTGGGGGAAGGTGCAGATGGTCTTGAAGGCGGCCCCCGCCCAGCCTGCCTCAAACGCTCGGGCGCACATGTCGTAGGTGCTCGCGACTACCGACGACGAGAGGAGGAAGGGGTTTTCGAGCGGCACGCCGCAGATGTCGCACGAAAGGTCCACGTCTTGGATGAGGGGCGTTGGGAGCGCCGCGACGTCTTCCTGGAACCCCATGAAGACCCTGCGGATGCGCGGGGCGTCGTCACGCACGGAAAGAACGCATGCCCGCTCGCAGGGGGCATCGCAGTCTGTGCAGCCGGCGCTCTCAAGGAGGTGCGCAGCCCTTCGGTAGCCATTGAAGTAGAGCGCCCTCAGCACGTCCCCAACAGGCAGGCCCTGGGGGCATGCGCCGGTGCAGGCGGGCTCGTGACAGACGAGGCAGCGGTTGACCTCAGTGGAGTCAAAGATGAGCTGGTACGTCATGGCGCATCATCCCTCCCCTGAAGGGCTGGGCTTCAATTGGCTACATGATACAAGGTGCGTGTACACTGAGCAGGACTTGGTCCTCTATGCGAAGGGACGAACGGCGACCATGCGCTTCTTTACGGCAGACCTTCATCTGGGCGACAAGGCCATCGCGCGCTGGCGTGGCTTTGGCGACGACGTGTCGGCGCACGACGAGGCCATCCTCGCAGGGCTTGTGGGACGGCTTTCGGCCGACGACGAGCTCTGGCTTCTGGGGGACATCTGCAAGGCCCGCGTCGAGGACGTGCAGGGGCTGCGCGAGGCCATTCCCTGCGAGCGCGTGTATGTGGTGGTGGGCAACCATGACGCGCGCTCGAAGTTCGTGACCTGCGGCGGGTTTCAGAAGGTCGACTACTACGACCAGATCGGCCGCGTGCGGACCGACGGCTACAAGTTCGTGATGAGCCACTATCCCATGCTGGACTGGGACCGCTCATACCACGGCGCCTACATGCTGCACGGGCACATCCACAGCCTGCCCGAACAGGCGCCGGAACCAGGAACGCTGCCTGCTCCTGCGGCAAGCAGAGAAGGAGGCATGGGTTTGCGTGGCTACAACGCGCGCAATGCCCAGCTGGGAATCCGCCGCTATGACGTGGGCGTGGACGCCAACGGCTACGTGCCCGTGAGCGATAGGGAGATCATCGCCGCGCTCCCCAATGACGAGGAGTGGAGCGCCCTGCACGGGCTTCCCGTGGACTAGCCCTCCGTGTCCGGTACCCAGACGGTGGCGTCCTGGGGCACGTCCGGCTCGCCCAGAAACGCCAGGACCTCGCGCATGAGCATGCCCATCTTGTCGGCAAAGATCTCCGTGTTGTTGATGAGCGTGAAGCGGGGATGGTCCTTCCAGGCAGCGAGGAGCTTGTCGTCCACCGCGGCCGCCTCCTCGGGCGTCTCGGCGCGGGCGGCATTGTTCTCGAGCGTATAGGCGGCCTCGAGACCCTTGGCGGCACTCACGAGGTGAAAGACGATGTCGTAGCGCGCGTAGAGCTCCTCGCGTGTGGTGTGGTAGTCGGCGAGCAGCTGCTCGAAGCCCTCAGGCGTCATGTAGCCCGCATGGTCCATCACGCCACGGTCAAAGATGATGACGATGCGCTCGGCGTCCATCTTCTCTGCCGCATGGACGAAGGCTGCCTCCTTGCCCAGCTGCATCTCGAAGACGGCGCGCTGGAAGTCATCGTAGTTGCGGCAGGTCCACGGCGCCACGCCGCCGTTGATGAGCTCGGTGGCCGCCTCGGGCACAAAGATGAGCTGGTAGCCCCTTGCCCCCAGTCCCTTGCGGAGCCACTCCATACCCGTCGTCTTTCCTGAGCAGGGACCACCGCCGATGAGAATGGTGCTGATCTTGGGGGCCATGGGAACTCCTTTCGCGGGGAATGTGCCTCTCATTGTGGCACAAACGGTTGGGACGTCGAGGTACGTATCTGCAGCCGTTGATAGGTGCTATACTGCTAGCAGAAGAAGAGAGGAGCAACGGTGCCTACGACAGTCCAGCTCAATACGCGCATAGATCCCGAGGTCAAGCGCCAAGGAGATGCCGTCTTTGCGCGCGTAGGGCTAACGCCGAGCGACGTGGTGCGTGCGCTCTGGCAAACGACCGCCGAGATGCAACGCGTGCCCGAATGCATCTCGCAAAGGATTAACCCCCAAAAGGCGCAGAGACTCCGTGCCATTGAAGAGGGAGCGGGTATCGCCATGCGAGTGGCGGAAGAGCAGGGCATTCGGTTTGAGGCGTCTTACACAGAAATGGATTACGCTGCGCTTCGGGACGAGATGTACGACGAGATGCTTGCCCGCATGGAGGAAGACCGTGTCTAGGCAGCTCTCGTTTCTTGTGGACACGAGCGTGTGGCTTAGCTATCTCATACGAGACGAATTTGGCTATGCCGACGCAAAAGACTTCTTATTAGAGGCTGAAGAACGCGGGTCATCACTGCTCTATACCGCAACGAGCCTGAAGGACGTGTTCTACCTCGTGCCACGGAGGCTACGCGCTCGGATGGTCGGTTCTGGCAGTGTGGAAGCTGGAGTCTCGTTTGCACCTGCTGCATGGGCGTGCGTGCGCACCATGACCGAAATTGCTACCGCCGTGCCATTGTCTCTACCTGAATGCGATCTTGCCTGGATGTTGCGCAACAAGCACGGTGACTTTGAGGACGACTTGATCATTGCGGCCGCCGAGACATGTGACGCCGATTACGTGGTCAGCAATGATCAGCGTCTGCTTGAGCGCTTTGCACCCGTGTGCATCACGCCCAGGCAGGCGACGGAGCTCCTCACTCGTTTTGGATAGGCGTCCCTCCAAAGCCGTTTAAGAACAATGCCACACATATGGCCTGCTATTCGTCGATTATTTGGTAGCAAGTTATTGCGGAGCTGCGACAATGGGCTAAAGATTAAAAAATGATTTGCGAGGCGAGGGGTACAAAATGGACTTCAGGGAGCTCCGCGAGAGGGTTTACGAGGCTAACATGGCTCTCCCGGCGCATGGACTGGTCGTCTTGACATGGGGCAATGCCAGCGAGCTGGACCGCGAAAGGGGAGTCTTTGCCATCAAGCCCTCTGGGGTTGCCTATGAAGAGCTTACACCTGCGTCGATGGTCATCTGCGACTTGGAGGGCAATGTGATTGAGGGCTCCCTGCGCCCCTCGTCTGACATGCCGACGCACGCTGCGCTGTATCGCTCGTTTGAGGGCGTGGGCGGAATCGTCCACACGCATTCGAATTGGGCGGTCTCATGGGCGCAGGCGGGGCGCTCGATTCCCTGCTACGGCACGACGCATGCTGACTACTTCTTTGGGGAGATCCCCTGCGTTCGTGCCCTCACCAAGGCCGAGGTCGACGGTGACTATGAGCTGAACACGGGCAAGGTGATCGTGGAGGGCTTCGAGCACCTGGACCCTCTCGCGACTCCGGGGGTGCTCGTGCGCAACCATGGCCCCTTTACGTGGGGAAAGGACGCCGCAGAGGCCGTCTACCATGCGGTCGTCCTCGAAGAGGTGGCCAAGATGGCGACACGCACCGAGATGGTCAAGATGGACGTGGATCCTGCGCCGCAGTATCTGCTCGACCGCCACTTCCTGCGCAAGCACGGGCCGAACGCCTACTATGGGCAGGGATAAGGTGGCAAAGCAGACGTCTGGAGCCTAGAGAGTGGTTCCCCTTTGCATGAGCGTGGCGCTCACCTCTATGCGAAGGGGCTCATGCAGGCTTTGGTCAAAGAGCTGCAGCAGCCTCGTCACGGCGACATAGCCAAGGTTTTGCTTGTTTACATGCACGGTGGTGAGTGGCGGGTCAAGGTAGCGTGCCATCTCGATGTCGTCGAAGCCGATGACCGAAATGTCTTCTGGTACGCGGATGCCACGCGAGCTGAAGGCGCGTACGGCGCCAATGGCGAGCTGGTCGAAGTCGGCAAGGTAGCACGAGGCAAGAGGATCCCCGCGATCGATGATGGCCGCCATGTCGCGCTCGGCGTCATCGACGTTTGCGCCCAAGGTGTGCGTGATGACGCGCGTGATGGAGTAGCCCGCTTCGTGGACGGCGGACATGAACGAGTCTCGGCGCTCCTGGAAGTTCTTTAGGCTGACGGTGGAGACCAGCCTTCCTGGACAACCGCGCGATTCCTTGAGGAGCAGCTGGGTGGCACGGTACGCACCTTGGTGGTTGTTGATGGTCACGCAGTCCACATCAAGATTGGGTAGGTAGCAATCAAGTACGACGATGGGAAGCTCCAGCAGGGAGTAAGGCGGCCAGTCACCGTCAAGGAGCTCGGTTCCCAGCAGGATGGCACCCGCCTCGCGCGCCCTCCTGACATCTTCAAGCTGCTCATAGATGTTTGAACGGGCGTCTACTGTGACCACCGAAAGGCGAATTCCCAACGCTGCGACGGCGCTCTGTATGCCTCCCATCAACTCGTCGAAGAACGGAACGTCTTTGTGAATGGCCCGCGTGTGACGTATGAGAAAGATGGTTTTGGGGTGTGCGTCATGCCGCTCTTTGCGCGTGAGGTCATAGCCGAGGCTGCGGGCGCAAGCAAGCACACGCTTTCTGGTGCGTGCGCTTACGCCCGGACGGTTGTTGAGGGCAAGCGAAACGCTAGCTTCGGAAATCCCAAGCTCGCGGGCAATCTGTTTGGCGGTGACTCTCATACTAAACCTAACTTTAGCATTTTAGTAAATTAGACATTTTACCTGCGCAATTAATAATTAGTTGCAAAAAAATCACAGGTAGATATGCATAATACTAAAATATTTAGAATTCTGAGTAAAGAATTCATTGTTCTTTAGTTTTTGCCTGCGTATGGTGTGGACATCGGAAGGGTAGAGGCCACTAACCATAAGGAGGAACAATGGCCGACAACAAGCAAATTGCGACAGAGATATTGCCGCTCGTGGGTGGGGGCGAGAATGTCACCGTCGCCACCAACTGCATGACGCGTCTGCGTCTCACCCTCAAGGACAACAGCCTCGCTGACCTTGAGGGCCTCAAGAAGGTCAAGGGTGTCCTGGGTGCCCAGTTCTCTGGCGCACAGCTCCAGGTCATCATTGGCCAGAACGTTCCCAAGGTCCTGGACGAGTTCGTCGCGCTCTCCGGTGTCACGCGTGGCGCCGCTGTTGACGAGAACCTCGACGCCGAGCCCGAGAAGTTCGAGCTCAAGAACCTCGGCAACGTCATTCTGGACTACCTGTCCGGCACCATGACCCAGATGATCCCGCTCATGATGGCCGGCGGTCTCTTCCGCACCATCGCCGTGGTGCTCGGGCCGCAGCTCTTTGGCCTCATCGCCGAGGAAAGCGCTACTTACCAGTTCCTGTATCAGACCATCTATGACGCGTCCTTCTACTTCCTGCCCGTCTATCTGGGCTGGGCCGCGGCCAAGAAGCTTGGCTGCACGCAGGTCCTGGGACTCTTCATCGGTGGCCTGTTCATCTCTCCGACTATCGTTTCCGCAGCTGCTGAGGGTGCCCAGATCTCCGTCTACGGTATTCCCATCGCAGCAGCTAAATATGGTCAGTCGGTCCTGCCCATCATGCTCACCATGCCGGTGCTTGCCTTTGTTGAGAAGCGCATCAAGAAGGTCATGCCTGATATGCTCTCCACGGTCTTCACTCCGTTCTGCACCGTCGCCATCACCATTCCCATCGCGCTCTGCATCATGGGCCCGGTTGGCAACGTCATCGGTGGCATCCTTGGCAACATCCTCTTTGGCATCGGTAACACGGGCGGCTTTGCTACTCTCATCGCCATGGCCATCATCGGCGCCATCTGGCAGCTCATGGTTGTCGCCGGTATGCATATGCCCATCATTCTGCTTGCTATGGTCCAGATTATGGAGCAGGGTTACGACAAGTGGCTGTTCATCGCTACCAACTGTGCCATGTTCGCCGTGTGGGGCTGCGCGATCGGTGCCTTCCTCCGCATCAAGGAGAAGGATGAGAAGGGCCTGTGCCTCGGCTACATCATCTCCGCCCTGGCTGGCGGCGTGACCGAGCCTGCACTCTTCGGCGTCGTGATGCGCTGGCGCCGCACCATGCTTGGCATGTTCGCGGGTGGCGCTGCGGGCGCTCTCATCTCGGGCATCCTCGGTGTGACCTACTACATGGCTGGTGGCGGCACCAACCTGCTCATCTTCCTGAACTACCTGCAGGGTGGCCCCACGAACGTTGTCTTCGCCGTAATCGGTTGCATCGTCTCCGTGGTGGTGGCTACCATCGTGACCTACCTCTTCGGCTTCTCCGATGAGGAGCTTGCAGAGCTTTCGTAAGCACAGTGTACGTCCCTTCCTTCCTGGGGCCGGTCCGCGCAAACGGCCCGGCCCCTTTTGCCACTCTGCGAGGAAGGAGACGCAGAGAAGCCATGAGAGTGCGGCAACTCTGCGTTTCTGGGGAGTTTGCGATCGCAGAGGTTCCCCGGATTAGTGGCAACTCTGCGTTTGGAGGGGGCTACAGCCACAGAGTTACCCAAGAACCACGGCACTCTGCGTTTGGAGGGGACCCTCGACCACAGAGTTGTCCAAGAACAGCGGCAACTCTGTGTTTGAACCAGAAGCTTCACTCGTGACATCATAAGAAAGGATCTCACCATGGCCA
>CADBRX010000114.1 GCA_902797175.1 uncultured Coriobacteriaceae bacterium
AAGGTCATGGAGATCGACCTTGACCGTCGTCGCATCTCCCTGTCCATGAAGGCCGCTGCCGAGACGCTGGGCGTCGAGGTCGAGGTCAAGCCTATGGACAAGCCCGAGGGCGAGGACGAGGCTGAGGTTGCAACCGAGGCCGAGGTCGAGACCGAGGCCGTCGAGGAGGCTCCTGCCGAGGAGACCGCCGAGTAACAGCCGGCCATCGTCACAAGTTGGTATGTTGGGGCCACCTTCGGGTGGCCCCTCTGGTAAGCGGGGGAGAGGACGCATGCGCGTCGAAGGTCCGATTCTGGTCACGGGATTTGAGCCCTTTGGGGGAGAGGTGACCAACGCCTCGTGGGAGGCGGTGTGCCTGCTGCCCGACGTCATCGCGGGCCGTCGCGTCGAGCGTCGTCTCCTTCCCGTGGAGTTTGGCCGCTCGGGAGACCTTCTCTGCGCCGAGATGGAGCGCCTGCGGCCCGCCGCGGTCATCGCCGTGGGCGAGGCGGGCGGCCGCGCCCACGTGAGCGTCGAGCGCATCGCGGTGAACCTCATGCAGGCGCGCATGGCGGACAACGCCGGAGCTTCCCCGCAAGGCGAGCCCGTGATTCCCGACGGTCCGGACGCCCTCTTCGCGACGCTTCCTGTCGATGCCTGCGTCGAGGCCGCGCGCGCCGCAGGCGTTCCCACCGACGCCTCCGAGACGGCGGGGCTCTATGTGTGCAACCAGCTGATGTATCGCCTTCTCTTTGCCGTCCGCCGATCGGGACAGACGCTGCCCGCGGGCTTCGTGCACGTTCCCTACGGAGCCAGACAGGTGCTCGAACGCAGGGAAATGCCCTTCGTGCCTGCGGAGTATTCGGCGCGCGCCCTTGCCGCCATCGCGGCTGCCGCCCTTTGTTAAAGGGTCATTATTATCTCGCTCGCTTAATTGAAATAGCAATCATCTTGTCCGAACATGTCCTCATGCTCTGGGCGTATTCTGTGCTTTTGCTTCAAAGGGAGAGTGGGGCACGCACCCAGGAAATCGCAATGACAGAGAAAGGTAAGGCAAGTATGAGTGAGAACATCAGCCGTCGTAGCTTTGTGAAGGCGTCCGCCCTTGCGGGCACGTCTGCCATGCTCGCCGCGTGTGGCGGCAACAGTGGCGGCTCTGCGGGTGGCGACGGTGCCGCCAAGAAGGCGCTGTACTTCGGCCAGTCGAACCCCAAGGAGGGCCTCGACATGCAGAAGTCGACCAACTCGGGCGAGTCCGCCATCGCCGACTCCATCGTCGAGTCCCCGCTGCGCTGGACCGAGGACAACGTGCTCGTGACCACGTTCCTCACCGAGATCCCCACCTTCGAGGCAGATGGCGTCACCCTTCCCTGCGAGATCAAGGAGGGCGTCAAGTTCCACGACGGCACCCCTCTGACCGCCGCCGACGTCAAGTACTCCTTCGAGCGCATGTTCACCCCCGCCACCGCCGCAAAGTCCACCTACATGTACGACATGCTGGCTGGTGCCCAGGAGATGCTCGCGGGCGAGAGGGACAACCTCGACGAGGGCATCACCATCGAGGACGACCGCCACTTCACCTTCCACCTTGCCGCCCCGATGGTCACCTTCGTCAACAACCTCGGCATCTCCTATGCCCACATCTTCCCGAAGGACGCCTGCGAGGCCGCAGGCGACCAGTGGGGCCTGGGCCTCAACATGATCGGCACCGGCAAGTACAAGCTCTCCGAGAACGACGACACCACCGAGGTCGTCCTCGTCAAGAACGAGGAGTACTACGACGGCGAGCCTGCGCTTGACGAGGTCCACTACGTCTTCTACGACGACAACTCCACCAAGCTCAACGCCTTCGTCGCCGGCGAGATCGACTGGTGCGACCTCGACGCCTCCCTTCTGGAGGAGTACTCCAAGAACGCCGAGACCGCTGACAAGGTCGTCCTGTACGACACGTTGGGCGTCATGTTCATCGCGCTGAACAACTCCTCCGAGAACCTCAAGGATGCCCGCGTGCGTCAGGCCCTCTCCATGGCCATCAACCGTGAGGAGATCCTCACCAACATCATGGGCGGCGCCGGCAAGGTCGCCTCTGGTTGGCTGTGCCCCATGACCCCGGGCTGGGACAAGGACGCCCCCGACCTGCCCTACGACCCCGATGGCGCCAGGGCGCTCCTCGCCGAGGCCGGCGTCACCAACCTCACCCTCAAGTGCGAGACCCGCTCCGCTGGCTCCTACGTCGACATCATGACGGCCGTGCAGGGCATGTGGAAGGAGATCGGCGTAACGCTTGACGTCCAGGGCGTCGACTCCGGCGTCTGGTCCGATGACCGTGCTGCCGGCAACATCGAGGTTGACTGCCTTGGCTGGTTCCCCCTGTACGCGGACGCCGACAACCACCTGTACACCTACTTTGCGCACACCTCCTCCGACACCAAGTCGGTCTACTACCACAACGACGAGTTTGACGCTCTGGTCGACCAGGCCCGCGTCGAGCTTGATGCCGACAAGCGTGCCGACCTGTACAAGCAGGCCGAGGACATCGCCATCCGCCGCGACATGGCGTGCATCCCCCTGTGGTGGCCCAAGCGCTCCTTCGTGGCGCAGCCCTACGTGGTCAACCCCAAGGTCGGCAACCTGATCTACCACATGATCGACGTCGACGTCGATCCGACCCACGAGGCCTACCCGAAGGACCGCTAATCGGCCTTTCTGCCTGCATCTGCGCAGGCTAACGAAGCTGTGAGGAGCGGCGTCCCGGTCAGTCCAAGCGGTCCGGGGCGCCGCCCACATAAGGTCATTTGGGCAGACGTCACCGAATGTCCTTATGTGGGCGAACGCGCGCGCATGCCCCGTGCGGGCGCTTGTGTGACAAGGAAGGGGATGCGATGAGGGACTACCTGATCAAACGAACAATCGAGGCGCTGGGGGTGATCCTTGCCATCGCCGCCATCACGTTCTTCGTGCTGAACATCGTCCCCGGCGACCCGGTGCGCGTCATGCTCGGCGAGATGGCGGACGAGGCCACCGTCCAGCAGGTGCGCCACACCATGGGCCTCGACCGACCCGTTCTGGAGCAGTTCCTGGGCTGGCTCTCCAAGATGCTCCAGGGAGACCTGGGCACCTCCTACACCCAGCGCAAGCCCGTCATTGACATCATGGGCAACTCGTTCCAGTACACCGCGCGCCTGGCGGGGTGGGCCTACCTCTTTGCCCTGGCGCTGGGGCTCTTCATGGGCGTCGTCGCCGCGGTCAACCACGGCCGCTTCCTCGACCGCTTCCTCATGACGCTTGCCGTCGCAGGCATCTCGGCTCCCGCCTTCTGGGTTGCCGTCATCCTTCAGATCGTCTTTGCGCTCAACCTCAAGTGGTTCCCGCTCGCCGGCGTCAAGAAGGCGTGGGCGTTCTTCCTGCCCACTATCGCGCTGGGCGTGCGCTACGCGGCGTCCATCGCCCGCGTGACGCGCACGTCGATGCTCGAGGTCCTGAGCCAGGACTACATGCGCACGGCCGAGGCAAAGGGACTTGCGCGCTGGACCGTCATCTTGGGCCATGGCTTCCGCAACGCCCTCATTCCCATCATCACCATCGCGGGTACCCAGCTGGGAGACATCTTCACGGGCTCGATCCTCATCGAGACCATCTTTGCCATCCCGGGCATGGGCTCGATGCTGCTCACGGCCATCAACCAGCGTGACCTGCCGCTCATTGAGGGCGGCGTCATGTACATCGCTGCCATCTGCGTCATCGTGTACCTCGTTGTGGACATCCTGTATGCGGTGGTTGACCCACGCATCCGTCTTGGAGGGGAGGTGTCGGAGTAATGGCGTTGCTTACCCCTGACTCCAAGGACGCCAAGCAGGTCGAGGCCGAGCGCGTCGCATCTGACGCCGCCGAGGCACTGACCGCGGAGCGCCTGTCCGCGCAGAAGGGCGGCAAGCGCCGTGCCCAGAGCTACTGGGCTGTCTCGTGGAACATCTTCAAGAAGAACAAGCTCGGCATGTTCTGCCTGGCTGTGGTCATACTGCTCGTCCTCATCGCGCTCTTCGCCCCGCTCCTGGCGCCGTATGACCCCTACGCGCAGGAGCTGTCCAACCGCTACCAGGCACCCGGCGGGGCGCATCTCTTTGGCACCGACGAGTTTGGCCGCGACCTGCTCTCGCGCATGATCTATGGTTGCCGCGTGTCGCTTTCGGTCGGCGTCGTCTCGCAGGCCATCGCGCTCGTGATCGGCTTCCTGGCGGGCGTGTGCGCCGGATACTTTGGCGGCCGCGTCGACTCGGTCATCTCCTTCATCATCCAGGTCTTCTCGAGCTTCCCGTTTTTGCTCTTCGCCATCGTCGTGATGTTCGTGCTGGGACCAGGCCTCATCAACCTCTACGTGGCGCTGGGCCTGCTCATGTGGACGGGCACGGCGCGTCTCGTACGAGGTGACGTGATGCGCCTCAAGGGCTCCGAATACATCCAGAGCTGCATCCTGTCGGGCGGCAGCAGCTGGCGCGTCATCATCAAGCACCTCCTGCCCAACTGCGTGTCCACACTCATCGTGACCTCTACGCTGGGCATCCCTAACGCCATCCTCTCCGAGGCGTCGCTTTCGTTCCTCGGCCTGGGCGTGCAGCCCCCCATGGCGTCGTGGGGCCAGATGATCAGCGCGGCGCGCCAGGTCATCCAGTCCAACACCTATTACTCGGTCATCCCGGGTGTCGCCATCATCATCACGGTCATGGCATTCAACCTGCTGGGCGATGCGCTCCGCGATGCCCTCGACCCCAAGATGCGCAGCTAAGGAGGCGAGAGATGACGAAGCCAATCATTGAGGAGAACGCCTACGCCACCAAGGTGACGAGCCACGTGGCGGACGGCACCGAGCATTCCGAGACCCTGCTCGAGGTCAAGGACCTCTCCGTCACCCTCTTCACCGAAGACGGCGCGCTCCCCGCCATCCAGGAGCTCTCCTTCATCATGCGCAAGGGCGAGACGCTGGCGGTGGTGGGCGAGTCGGGATGCGGCAAGTCCATGACGGCCCTTTCCATCATGGGCCTGCTGCCCCAGCCCCCCGCAAAGATCGTGGGCGGGTCCATCAACCTCGAGGGAACCGACCTGGCAAAGCTCTCGCGCGACGAGATGCGCGCCTATCGCGGCAACCGAATCGGCATGATCTTCCAGGAGCCCATGACCTCCCTGAACCCCGTCATGACGGCGGGACACCAGATTCGTGAGGGCCTGCTCGTCCACAACAAGGGCATGTCCAAGAAGGACGCGGACGCCCGCGCCCTCGAGATGATCAAGCTCGTGGGCATCCCCGCTCCCGAGAAGGTCTTCAAGAGCTACCCGCACGAGCTGTCCGGAGGCATGCGCCAGCGTGTCATGATCGCCATGGCGCTTGCCTGCCAGCCCGCGCTGCTCATCTGCGACGAGCCCACGACGGCGCTCGACGTGACCATCCAGGCACAGATTCTGCAGCTCATCGACAAGATGCGCGAGGAACTGGGAACGGCCGTCATGCTCATCACGCACGACATGGGCGTGGTCTCCGAGATGGCCGACTGGGTGCTCGTCATGTATGCCGGCCGCCTGGTCGAATACACCAACGCCTACGAGCTCTTCACCAACCCCGAGCATCCCTACACGACGGGCCTCATCGCCTCCATCCCGCAGCTGGACACGCGCGTGGACGAGCTGTACGCCATTCCGGGCAACGTCCCGATGCTGGACGAGCTGCCCCAGGGCTGTCTCTTTAATCCGCGCTGCCCCTATGCGCGCGCAGGCCTGTGCGACCGGCAGTTTCCGCCCATGGTCCCTGTCAACGGCAACGAGAACCATCATGTGGCGTGCTGGAAGTTCACCGAGAAGTGGGGTGATCAGTAATGGCCAAGGAGAAGGAGCTGGGCGAGGTCATCCTCAAGGCGGAACACCTGACCAAGCGTTATCCCATCAAGAAGGGCCTCTTTGGCAAGGCCGAGAACTACGTGCATGCGCTCGAGGACGTGAGCTTCGAGGTACGTCGCGGCGAGACGTTTGCCATCGTGGGCGAGTCGGGCTGCGGCAAGTCCACCACCGGCAAGTGCGTGCTTCGCCTTACCGAGCCCACGAGCGGCAAGGTCACCCTCGACGGGCAGGACTTCACGGCCCTCTCCGGCGCCGAGCTGACCGAGGCGCGCAAGAAGATGACGCTCATCTTCCAGGACCCGTACTCCTCGCTCAACCCGCGCATGACGGTGGCCGACATCATTGCCGAACCGCTTGACATCGCCCATACCTACAAGACGCGCGAGGAGCGCGACGCGCGTGTGGAGGAGATCATGGCGAAGGTCGGCCTCGACCTCGCCTACAAGTATCGCTACCCACACGAGTTCTCTGGCGGTCAGCGCCAGCGCATCGGCATTGCGCGTGCCATCGTGCTCGAGCCCGAGATCGTCATCTGTGACGAGCCGGTCTCCGCGCTCGACGTGTCGGTGCAGGCCAAGGTGATCAACCTGCTCGAGCAGCTGCAGCATGACTTGGGCCTCGCCTACATCTTCATCAGCCATGACCTGTCGGTGGTCAAGCACATATCTGACCGCATCATGGTCATGTACCTGGGGCACATGATGGAGCTGGCATCGGCAGACGAGCTCTTTGCCCATCCGAGTCACCCCTATACCGAGGCGCTCCTGGGCGTGGTGCCGCGCATCACTCGCGAGAGGATCCAGGACAAGAGGATCCTGACGGGCGACGTCCCGAGCCCGGCCAACCCGCCTTCGGGCTGCTGCTTCCACACGCGTTGCGCCAACTGCATGAAGGTGTGCTCACAGCGTGCTCCCGAGGAGTTCGAGATCTCCCCTGGGCACGTGTGTGCCTGCCACCTGTACGACGAGAACCTTACCGAGGAGGAGCGCACCCCCGCACCGGAGGTGTGACTTTCCTCTTTGTGACCCAGTCGAGTCCTCGCCATTCCTCTCCAGCTTAGCGCTCGCTGCGTTCGCTCGCTGCACGAAGTAGCTGGAGAAGAATGGCGAGGTCTCTTCGGCTGAGAAGCTATTCCAGCAGTCCGTGCTGCTTCGTTCGGGACATTTGGGGCGTCCTCGAGCGAGGAAGTGTCCGAAGTGGCACCGCCGGGGACACTTGGGACGTTTTTGAGCCTGACGGCGTCCCAACTGGCACGTGCCCGGGACGCTTGGGACGTGTTACAGCCTGACGGTGTCCCAACTGGCACACGCCGGGGACACTTGGGACGTGTTACAGCCTGACGGCGTCCCAACCCGCACGTGCCCGGGACACTTGGGACGTGTCTGAGGCGGGCGGAGTCCCAACCCGCACGTGCCCGGGACGTTTGGGACGTGTTTCCAGCCCCGGAACCTGTGGCTGCTCCCCATGCAAAACGGCCCCAGCTTTTGCCGGGGCCGCAGGCGTGCACAACAAATCTTGGCGGTTGCCTTATGCCTTCGTGACGTGCTTGAAGTGGAAGTCGACCAGCACCTCGAGACCGCTGAAGCCTTCGCGCAGGACGTAGGGGTTCTGCGGCCAGTCCACGGGGATGGTGCCAAAGTCGGTGCGCACGAGCAGGTTGTCGGCCTTGATGGTGTTCTCGGTGACCTCGGCCTCATCCATGGCGCTGCGGGCAGCCTGGACGTAGGCATCGAACTCGGGGTTGTTGTAGAACGAGCTGCGCAGGGAGGCCTTGTCGCTCGTGAAGTAGGAGCCCATGTGCTCGACGCCCACGAAGGACAGCGTCGACCAGGTCACGAGCGTGCAGACGAGGTTGCCCGCCGCACGGTCGTCACGCCACTGCTGCGGGTCCATGGTCTCGACCTTGCAGTCGACGCCGATCTCCTTCCATACGGCCTGGATGGCAACCATGACGTTCTCGTCCTGCGGACGGACCTTTGAGGTGAAGGAGATGGTGGGGCTGCCGGCCTCGACGAGGAGCTCCTTGGCGCGGTCGACGTTGTATTCGAGGACGGTGCCGTTGGGGTCGGAGCCGGACTCCGAGGGCGGGATGAAGCCCGTGCAGGGGAGCGCGGCGCCGGACAGGATGGTGTCGCAGAGCTCCTGGCGGTTGATGGCGAGCGAGAGGGCCTCGCGCACCTTGATGTCCTGGAACTCGGGGCCGTTGAGGTTGAGGTTGAGGAACTGCGTGGCGGCGGGGGTGTAGTACACGAGGGCAGACGAGACCGCCTCGTCGTCCTTGTACTGCTCGAGCAGCGACGTGTCGACGAAGCAGAGGTCGATGTCGTCGTTCTGGAAGCTCATGACGCGCGAGCCGGCGTCGTCGATGTAGGTGATCTCGATGCGGTCGAGCGCCGGGCGTCCCTCGTGGTAGTCGTCAAAGGCGACCAGCACGCACTCGGTGGAGTCGTCGTTGCTCTCGATCTTGAAGGGACCCGTGCCGATGAAGTTGGTGCCGATGCCCCAGTTGTCGCCGGCGGCCTCGCAGGCGGCGGCGGGATAGATGGAGGCATAGAACTGGCAGAGCATGCGGACGAAGGAGGAATAGACCTGCGTCAGCGTGATGGTGAAGTGAGTGTCGTCGGTGACGGTGAGGCCGGCGAGCTCGGTGGCCTTGTCGTCGATGATGTCCTGGGCGCCCACGATGTAGGTGTAGGAGTCGGTCTGGCTCTTGAGCTTGAAGAGGCGCTCGAAGGTGTACTTCACGTCGTTGGCCGTGAGCACGGTGCCATCGTGGAACTTGACGCCCTCCTTGAGCTCAAAGCTGTAGGTGAGACCATCCTCGGAGACCTCAGGCAGCTGGGTGAGCAGCAGCGGGAGGACCTCCTGCGTGTTGGGGTCGAGCGTCACGAGGGTGTCGCACACGTTCTCGGAGATGCCGATGGTGTTGGAGGTGAGCTGCGTGTCGACGTTGGCGCCAGGGTTAGACGTGCCAAAGCGCAGGACGGCCTCGTCGCCGCCCGCGTTCCCGCTTCCGCCACCGCAGGCCGCGAGGGGCATGGTGGCAGCGGCGACTGCCGCGCCAAGGGTGCCGCGCAAAAACGAACGGCGGGATAGCTCGGGAGAGAGTGCGTGGGCGAGCACGCCCATACGATTCTTGCTCATGGTCTGTCCTTTCCGTAGGTTACGCACCTGTTGGTTAGACGATACGTTAAAGATGCGGCTATATACAAGTGCTGTAGTTGGGATTTAACGAATGACGCCCCTCTCTGTAGTTTTGGAGCGGAAATGTGCTCGCATCAAGGGTGCGTCACAATGGTGGGGCACACACGTTGAGCGAGGCAGCGTCTCGCAGGGAGGAGACGATCATGAGCGATGTGGTCGATCGCTTTATCAGGTACTGCGAGGTCGCCTCGCAGTCGGACCCGCTGACGGCCGACAAGGTGCCCTCCACCGCGTGCCAGTTTGACATTGCCGAGGTCATTGCCCATGACCTACGCGAGCTGGGCGCAGAGGACGTCCATGTCGACGAGCATGCCTACGTGACGGCCCATTGGCCGGCGAGCGAGGGCTGCGAGGACTTGCCCACGTTGGGGTTCTGCTGCCACATCGACACGGCATGGCAGTCCTACGGCGACCCCGTCCATCCCCAGATTCGTCGCTACGAGGGAGGAAGGCTCGTCATCGGCACGGGACGCGACGGCCGTGAGGTGTGGGTGAGCCCCGAGACCAACAAGCACCTCGAGCACATGGTGGGCTGGGACCTCATCACGACCGACGGCACGTCGCTTCTGGGCGGCGACGACAAGGCGGGCGACGCGATGTGCGTGTCGCTGCTCAAGCGCCTGAAGGACGACCCGACGCTGCCACACCCTCGCCTGGCGTTTGCGTTCGTCCCGGACGAGGAGATCGGCCATGGGGCGGCGCTGCTCGACCTTGCGGAGTTTGGCGCCACGTTTGGCTACACCATCGACGGCGGACCGCTGGGGGAGTTCTGCTACGAGACCTTCAATGCCGCGGAGGCGTGCGTGCGGGCTCAGGGCGTGTCGGTCCACACGGGCACGGCAAAGGGTGTCATGATCAACGCCTCGGAGGCCATCATGCGCTTCCACCAGCTGCTTCCTGCGGCGGAGCGCCCCGAGTTCACGGAGAACTACGACGGCTTCTACTACCTCGAGCGCATGCAGGGCGACTGCGAGGCGGCCATGGCGGACTACATAATCCGCGATCACGACCAGGCAAAGGTTGAGGCGCGCAAGCAGCTCATGCGCACGGCCGTCGACCTCGTCAACCAGCAGCTTGGCAGCGAGGTTCTGAGCATCGACATCCATGACCAGTACCACAACCTGGCCGACGTCGTCACGCTGCCCGAGAACGCGCACCTCATCGAGAACGCGCGCAAGGCCTACGCCGCCATCGGGAAGGAAATGACCTGCATCCCCATGCGTGGCGGCACCGACGGCTCGCAGCTGTCGTTCAGGGGCTTCCCGTGCGCCAACCTGTCCGCGTGCTACTACAATGCCCACGGTGTGCGCGAATTCGTGCCCGTGCCCGAGCTGGAGGCCATGGTCGACATGCTCGTCGCCCTGGTGGCGCTCTACGCGGTCCCGCAGCAGTAACCAGTCCCTGGCAGCATGGCCTGCGGGGAGAAGATAGAGGAGATGTGCGATGAACTTTGACGTTGACGAGAAGTACCTGGTGGCGGCCCTCAAGGAGCTGGTCGAGTGCGACAGCCCCGTGGGCTACTATCCCGAGATCCACGAGCTGCTGGGACGCATCGTGGGCCAATGGGGCTATGAGCTGTATACCGACCGCAAGGCCACGGCCTACGTGCGCGTGCCTGGCCGCGACTCGTCCAAGACGGTGCTCGTCTGCGCGCACCTCGACACCATCGGTCTCATTGTTCGCGGCATCAACGACGACGGCACGCTGCGCATCCGCATGCTCGGCGGCATCAACTACCACAACGTCGAGGACGAGACCTGCTACATCCACACGCGCTCGGGAAAGACCATCACGGGGCAGATCATCCACAACAAGCACTCCGTCCACGTGTGGGAGGACTGCCGCGACGACCCGCGCACCGAGGACACCATGTCCATCTCGGTGCCCGACTGCAAGAGCCCCGAAGACGTCAAGGCGCTCGGCATCACGCAGGGCGCGATCGTGGGCGTCGACCCGCATTGGAAGGACTTGGGCAACGGTTTCGTCATGAGCCGCCACATTGACGACAAGGGCTGCGTGGCGGCCCTTCTGGGCGAGCTCAGGTGGCTGGCAAAGACGGGGGAGAAGCCCGCGTTTGACACGATCTTCGCCTTCCCCATGTTCGAGGAGATCGGCCATGGCGGCACCTACGTGCCCGAGGAGGTCGAGGAGTACGTTGCGGTGGACATCTCCCTGATCGGTCCCGACTACAGCTCGGACGAGCACAGCGTGGCCGTCATCGCCTCCGACGCGAAGGGGCCCTATGACTGGAACCTCACCAACCGCCTGATCGCCTGCGCCGAGGAGGCGTGCGACGAGGGAAAGTGGAACACCCAGGTGTGCTTCCGCTACTCCACGGACGCCAACGCGGCGAGCCATGCGGCCAACAACGTCTACTGGGCGGCGTTTGGCCCCGCGGTCATCAACAGCCACGGCCGCGAGCGCTGCCACGTGGACGCCCTGATCCAGACCGAGAAGCTCGCCCGCGCCTACATCATGGGCGTGGCATAGCCCATGTACGTGGTGTATCTTGCCGGGGGCATCGCCTCCGGCAAGTCGACCGTCGCAGCGGAGCTCGAGCGCCTCGGAGCCTGGCGCATCGACCTCGACCAGATCTCGCGCGAGGTGCTGGAGCCCGGGCAGCCATGCACGCGCGCGGTCGCAGACGCCTTTGGCGAGGACCTGCTCGACCCCGCGACGGGTGCGCTCAACCGGGCCCTGCTCGCCCGCCGTGCCTTTGCGACGGCAGACGGCGTGCGACGGCTTGAGGAGATCGAGCTCCCTGCCATTCGCGCGCGCCTTGCAGAGGTGCTTGCCCATGACGCATGCGCCGCACATGAGCCCGACTGCTGCGTGGTCGAGATTCCCCTGCTCGACCGCATGGAGGATGCCCTGGGCCTGGCGGACGAGGTGGTCGTCGTGGACCTTCCTCTCGACGAGCGTCGCCAGCGCGCAATCGGGCGGGGGATGACCGCTGACGACTTTGATGCCCGCGCGGCAAACCAGCCGTCTGACGAATGGCTGCACGCTCATGCGGACACGCTCATCCATAATGGGGGAACGCTCGAGGAGCTCCTCGACGCGGTGACGGCGTGGTGGGACGACCATGCGTCACAGGGCTGGAGGCACAAGGGAGGTGCCGCCTATGGACGACCGTAAGCTGCGCTTCTGGCGTTGGTTTCGTACGCTTCCCCTCATGGCGGTCCTCATCGTGGGGCTGCTCTCGTTTCTCGTCAGCGTCGCCCCGGGCGCCCTCCTGCGCAGGGTGCTCTTTCCCGTGAGCTATGAGGATGCGATTGCCGAGTCGTCGGCGCGGCATGGGGTGGACCCCCTGCTCGTGTGCGCGGTCATCAAGTGCGAGTCGGGCTGGAACCCAAATGCCGAATCGGGCGTGGGCGCCGTCGGCCTCATGCAGGTCATGCCCTCGACGGCGGAGACGCTTGCGGGGCTAGGGTACGTCGACTCGTCATACTACGACCCCTACAGCCTCACCGACCCTGCGACCTGCATCGAGTACGGCTGCGCGTGCCTTGACTACCTGGACGACCACCTCGAGACGACCGACCAGGTCATTGCTGCCTACAATGCTGGCCTCGGCACGGTCCAGGAATGGATGGGGGGTGGCATCCCCGACATATCGAGCGCCATCACCTATCCCGAAACGCGCATCTACCTGGTGAAGGTCAACGAGGTGTACAGCGCCTACCAGCGCCTGTACGACTCCGAGCTGAACCCGCGCTAAGACTGACTCAAAAAGGTAGGACCCTGCCCTTGAAGATAAGTCACCGAGCCTTGGTGGCGGCTAGTCCTTGGGGGTCAGCGAGCGGTAGACGCCCATCATCACGTCGTCGCCGTTGAGGTTGAAGAGCGAGCCCACGAGCGGACGTGCCGCCCAGAACACGCCCTCGTCGACGCAGAGCGTCGCCGCGGCGAGCATGCGGCGCTTGTCGGACTCGTCGCAGCCCAGGGGGATGCCCTCGCGGGCCAGGACCGAGGCAACCTCGTCGTCAGAGAGGCGGCGGAGCTTGTCGTTGGAGGAGAGCAGGTCGTCAAGCTCCTCCCGCGCCTGCTGGGACATCTCGGTGTCCCAGGTGAGCGAACGCTGGTAGCACGCCACGCCCAGGTCCTCGCGTCCGAGCTTCCATTCCATGTAGGCGAGCCGATAGTGGCAGATGGCGGCGTCACGCGGGGTGCTTGCGAGCCTCAGGATTCCCTTGATGAGGTCCGCCGCCTCAAAGATGCGCTCCTGGTGCTCTAGGACGCGCACCTTGCGCATGGTCGCATGGATGGTGGCGGGGGCGATGCGGATCATCTCGTCCGCATAGCGCATGGCCTTGTCGCCATCTCCCAGCTCGTCATAGGCGATGGAGAGGTTGCAGATGGCGTTGTAGTAGGCGTCGGGGACGAGCTTGACCGTGCGGCGGTGGTCGTCGATGTCGAGGTCGAAGCGGATGCGCTCGGAGATCGAGCCAAAGTAGCGATAGACGGTGTCCGTGTCGTCAAGGTAGGCGCCGAGCGACTCGATGGGGGAGAGGGCCTCGGTGAGCACGCTGACGGCCTTCTCGGGATCCGACGGGCCGTTGGACTCGTCAAGCGCGTCCTCGGAGGTCTTGACGGCCTGCTCGAGGGAGGTTCCCCTGATGAAGATGCGATTGAGCTCCTCGGTGTCCGACGAGTCGACGCTGCCCGCGACCAGCGCCTCGATGGTGCGGTTGCAGGCCTCCGAGACGGTGATGTCCTCGGCCTGGAGCATCTTCTCCTTGAGCTTCGACACGATGTCTTCCGTGTTTTCCCAGCCCTGGGCAGAGAGCTCGTCCCATGCGGCAAGGCGCCCGGCGTTCTCGTTGATGCCAAGTTCGGTGACGTTGCGCGCGCCCGTGATGGAGCGGAGCCGCTCCGAGGTGGGGCGGTCGACAAGCTCGGGATAGGTGAAGCGCCAGCTGGGGGAGACGAGCTCGTCATCGAGCGTGACGAAGGGCTCGACCTCCTCAAACCAGCCGTCGGCCCCAAATGTGGCGTGGATGGCCTCGTTTGCGGGGAAGGCGTTTCCCTCGAGGGCGGCCGGGTCGGCAAACAGCGCGGTGAGTCGGGCGATCACGTCGTCGTCAAGGCGAAGCGACAGGAGGGTCTTGTCGCTGCCGTGCTCGCGGCAGTTGACATACACGGTCTTGATCAGGGGCTCGTCGGCAAGCACCGAATGCGCGATGGCGTGCCGCGCGAGCAGCGTCGAGAGCCTGAGGGCGTAGGAGCGCGCGAGCGCGACCTGCATCTGGAAATCGGGCGAGAAGATGGCCATGCATCGGGGACGGGGAATCTCCAGCGAGAAGGCGAGGGCTCCCTCTGCGACGTTGACGCGCTCCTCGTGTACGACGCGGAAGGGCGTGACGGCGCACTCCGCGGCGGAGGCCACCGACGCGCGGACTGCCCACTCGCCGCCCACGTCGGAGCGGCTGGCGCCGGGGTAGGCGGCATCAAGGGAGGCGTCAAGGGAATAGCGCTCGATGGACTGGCTGGTCATGGTGCCAAAGATGCGGCGTGCAACCTCGGGGGCCGAGCCCTCGACCGTGGACGTGGCGGCGAGGCTGCCGAGGTCCTGGTTGACGCTCAGTGCCGCCTCGATGGAGACGAGGCGGTCATATGCCTCGTCGGACATCTCGTCCACGTTTTGGCGAATCCAGAAGTGATGGTTGCGCGTCAGGCGTCCCGCCTCGCAGACGGGGGCGTCGTCCCAGGCCATGAGGCCCGTCGCCTCGAGCATGCTGGCAAGGTGATGACGGGAGGTCGCCTCGTGCGAGCGCTCGTTGCGCACGAGGTCCTTGAGCGAGGCAAAGAGGTTCTCGGAACGCGTGACGAGGTTGGCGACCTCCTCGGTGGCGGCGCTGCCCTGGGGGGCGCCCGTGGGGGCAGGTGAGGGCGAGGGCACGGGCGTCGGGACGGGCTCGGGGGTGCCAGAGGCTGCCGGGGCCGCCTGTGACTGCGGTCCTCCCGCGATGACCTCTCGTGAGATGACCTCGGGGGTGTCACCGGCAGGGGTGTCCTGCGTCTGGGGGGCGGTCGCCTTGGTGGCCGGACCCGATTCGGACAGCTTCTGGTCCTTTCCCTGGCGCACCCCAAGCACGATGAGCAGAACTCCCGTGGCGATGCTCACCAAGGCGATGGCCAGCACGAACAGGACCAGCCCCAGCTCCTCGCCATCGGTGAGGAAGAAGATGGCCATGATGGCGAAGATCAGGCCGTTGATGATGGCGAGTCCGCCCAGAATAGAGCAGATGACGGTGAGCGCGGTCCCTCCGCGCTCCGCTCTGTCGATGTGTCGGTCATGCCCATGCGTATCCATGAGAGTCTCCAAATCGTAGATAAAAAGTCGCATGTTGTGATTCTATCGCTCATGGACCAGAGGGAGGACTCGCTATCGGTATCTGTGCCTAAGAGGGCGCGTTCCTCGGTGGATGCTCCTCCAAAAATGGGGTACACTAGTTCGAAAAGACGAAGAGAGGACGCGGCGTGGAGCAGCATGAACACTTTGGCGGAGAGCTGAGGCGCTTTGGGCGTACGGGAGGGGACGAGCGGCTCACGGTCGTCTCTCCGTACGAGCCGGCGGGCGACCAGCCGCAGGCGATAGAGAAGCTCGCGCGTGGGGTCGAGGACGGCCTGCGCTACCAGACGCTCATGGGCGTCACGGGCTCGGGCAAGACGTTCACCATGGCCAAGCTCATCGAGGCCACGCAGCGTCCCACCCTCATCATGGAGCCCAACAAGACGCTCGCCGCGCAGGTGGCGAGCGAGATGCGCGAGCTCTTTCCCAACAACGCGGTGGTCTACTTCGTGAGCTATTACGACTACTACCAGCCCGAGGCCTACGTTCCCCAGACCGACACCTACATAGAGAAGGACGCCTCCATCAATGAGGAGGTCGAGAAGCTCCGCCACCAGGCTACCTCAAGCCTGCTCAGTCGCCGCGACGTGATCGTGGTAGCTTCCGTGAGCTGCATTTACGGCATCGGCAGCCCCGAAGACTATGCGGGGCTTGCGCCCACGGTGAGCAAGGACGAGCCTCTCGAGCGCGATGACCTCATCCATGCCCTCATCGACATCCAGTATGACCGCAACGACTACGACCTGCAGCGCGGTCATTTCCGTGTGCGGGGCGACACGGTGGACGTCTTTCCTCCCTATGCCGAAAACCCCCTGCGCATCAGCTTCTTTGGCGACGAGGTCGAGCTCATCGCCGAGGTGGACAAGGTGACGGGCGAGCTGGTGCGCGAGTTTGACGCCATCCCCATCTGGCCCGCCTCCCATTACGTGACGGAACGGCCCAAGGTGGCGCACGCCCTCAAGACCATCTCGGAGGAGCTGGAGTCGCGCGTGGCGGAGCTCAAGGCGGCAGACCGCATCCTCGAGGCGCAGCGCCTCGCGCAGCGCACTGCCTACGACCTGGAGATGCTCGAGACCATGGGCTACTGCTCGGGCATCGAGAACTACTCCCGCCACCTGGACGGACGCAAGCCGGGCGAGCCGCCCTTCACCCTCATTGACTACTTCCCCTCCGACATGCTCTGCATCATCGACGAGAGCCACGTCACGGTCCCGCAGATCCGCGGCATGTACGAGGGGGACCGCTCGCGCAAGGTGACGCTCGTGGAGCACGGGTTCCGCCTGCCATCCGCGCTGGACAACCGCCCCCTGCGCTTTGACGAGTTCGAGCAGCGCGTGCCGCAGTACGTGTACGTGTCCGCCACGCCAGGCGACTATGAGGAGATGGTCTCCCAGCAGGCGGTCGAGCAGGTGATCCGCCCGACGGGCCTGTTGGACCCCCTGGTTGACGTGCGGCCGGTGCGCGGCCAGATCGATGACCTCATCGACGAGATAAAGGCCCGGACCAGTAAGGGCGACCGGGTGCTCGTGACCACGCTGACCAAGCGCATGGCTGAGGACCTGACCGACCATCTGCTGGACGAGGGCGTCAAGGTCAACTACATGCACTCCGACACGGCCACGCTTGACCGCGTCGACATCATACGCGACCTGCGCGTGGGCAAGATCAGCGTGCTCGTGGGCATCAACCTGCTGCGCGAGGGCCTCGACATCCCCGAGGTGTCGCTCGTCGCCATCCTCGACGCAGACAAGGAGGGGTTCCTGCGCAACCGGCGCTCCCTCATCCAGACCATGGGGCGCGCCGCGCGCAACGCGCAGGGACAGGTCATCATGTATGCGGACACTATCACCGACAGCATGCGCGCGGCCATCGACGAGACGAGGCGCCGCCGCAGCCTGCAGGAGGCCTTCAACGAGGAGCACGGCATCGTGCCCAAGACCATCAAGAAGTCGATCACCGACGTGACGAGCTTCATCTCGGAGGCGGACGCCACGCTGGAGGGCAAGGGTCGCAGCCGAGGCGATGGGCTGGGGCACGGGGCGTTCTACTCTGGGGAGGACGGCGTCCCTGACGCCCGGGCGGAGCACGAAGCGACCGTCGCCTCGGTGGCCGACGAGCTCTCCAAGCTTCCCCCGGAGGAGGTGCAGGCGGTCCTCTCGGCGCTCGAGGAGGAGATGGCCGAGGCGTCTGCCGCCATGGACTTCGAGCGGGCGGCCAAGCTGCGCGACCAGGTGGTCGAGCTGCGCGGCGCACTTGAGGGGACCTCTGAGGAGGAGGTCATGGCACGCCTCAAGCAGGGCGCACGCAAGGGAAGCGCGCACGCAACGCGGCGCCGCTGGAAGCGCCACAAGAAGTAGGCTGCCATGATGGGCAAGGCACACATGGGCGTGGGGGTGGCAGCCGCCTTGGCGCTTCTGCGGCCGACGACCCCGGTGGCATGCGCAGCCGTGGTCATGGGCGCCTCGCTGGGCAGCGTCGTGTGCGACGTTGACGTCCGCCCGAACGAGAGGGCCAAGGACGCCTTCCGGTGGCGCATGGTCGCGCTGGTGCTTGCCTGCGCCATGCTTGCCTACGACTACCTCCATGTGGGTCCCGTCTGTGCCTACCTCAAGGGCCACGTGGCAAGGGAGGTCGCGTCAGGCATCGTGGGCATGATCGCGACCACGGTCCTTGCCGCGCTGACGTCCCACCGGACGTTTTCCCACTCGCTGGTGGCCCTCGCGTTCTGGGGAGAGTCCATGAAGCTTCTGTGCGAGCCGCTGGCGGTGCCGTTTGTGGTGGGCATCGCCTCGCATGTCCTCCTCGACCTCACAAACAAGAAGGGGATCCGGCTCTTCTGGCCCCTGAGAAACGATTTTTCGCTGGGCCTCTGGAAGGCGGATGGGCTCGCAAACGACCTGTTTGCGCTGGTTGGGATGGTCGCCTCCGTCGTGCTGCTCGCATTCTTTGCCACTGGTCGACATGGTTTGTAAAAAGTGGCTTGCCAAAACGGGCATTGTTGCTACGATAGCTTTGCAAGGAGTCCTAGAAGGAAGCGAGGTCGTCGCAAGGGGATGCGCGGCCAAGCGCTAGGAGAGAGCCGGTCCCGCCGGGGTCGGCACGAGGAGAGGAGAACTCCTATGGCAGTGAACATCGATACCGATATGTGCGTAGGCTGCGGCGCTTGTGTTGACGCCTGCCCCGTGGGCGCCCTGTCCGTCGAGGACCACGCCGAGGTCAACGAGGACGAGTGCGTCGAGTGCGGCGCCTGCGTCGACGCGTGCCCCTGCGAGGCACTGTCCCTGTAAGACCGTCACTTCAGGTTTTACGAAGAGAGGGTCCGCCATCGGGCGGGCCCTCTTCTGCTATCTGTGGAGCATGTCGGCAAGCAGCCCTTCCAGATTGCGCACAAAGCGCCTGCGGTCTTCGGCAGAAAAGGCCGGGTGCTTGTCGCCCTGGATCTTGCTGCGCCGCTTGCTGCGCCGCTCGACCTGCTCGGCGTGGCGCACGAGCATGAGCGCGTCGATGGTGCGCTGGTCATAGAGCTGACCGCGCACGCCGATGGCTGCGGCCCCGCGCCCGAGCGCCATGGATGCGAGGCCAAAGTCCTGCGTGACCACGATGTCGCCCTCGTCGAGCTCGCAGGTGATGGCGAAGTCGGCGGAGTCCTTGCCTTGCGCGACCTGCAGGGTGCGTACCCAAAACCCGTCGGTGGGCTCGGTCGGGTCACTTTTTCTCACGTGCTTGAGCAGGTTGTGTCCGCTGTCGCCCGCTATGACGCAGGGAACCTGCGCCTTGCGGGCGGCGTCGACTGCCTCGCGGGTGACGGGGCAGGCATCTGCGTCGATGAAGAGCGTGGGCATCGGTAAACCCCTTACGAGCGCCGGTGGCTGTGTTGCGATTCATATGGTACCAGCTCGCGCCAAAGCTCCTTGGGGCACGGGCGCGCCGGCACTGCGTGCTACCATCACCCTGACGAAAGAAGGAGGGGCCATGATCGATGAGGCGGTCATAGGGGAGGCCAAGCGCTACGTCGCCCAGGCGTTTGCCGGCGACTCATCGGGCCATGACGTGCACCACACGCTGCGCGTGCACCGCATGGCATGTCACATCGCGGAGGAGGAGGGTGCCGACGTGGGCATCGTGTCGCTTGCCGCCCTCCTGCACGATGTCGACGACCACAAGCTTTCTCCTCGGACGCATGCCACCTTGGGCAATGCGCGCGCGTTTCTGGGGGAGCATCACGTGGCGGAGCGTGAGGCGCAGCGGGTGCTTGCCGCCATCCGCGAGGTGTCGTTCTCAGAAAACGGCAGCGCCCCTCCCTCGTCAATCGAGGCCGCCTGCGTGCGTGACGCGGACCGTCTTGACGCGCTTGGCGCCGTCGGCATCGCGCGCGCCTTTGCCTTTGGCGGGGCTCACGGCCGTGCGCTGCATGACTCCGAGGGCGACGACGCCTCTACGACCATCGCGCACTTCTACGACAAGCTGCTGCTGCTTGAAGAGATGATGAGCACGCGCGCGGGCAGGCGCCTCGCCGAAGGGCGCACGGCTACGATCCGCCGCTTTTTGGAGGATTTCTATGCCGAGTGGGATGGCGTGCGGTAGCACGAAAAGAGCGCGAACCCACCGATTTCTCGTTGTTCTTTCGATAGTTTTCTGCTATCTCCCGTCGCGCACATCTCGCCAAGGACTTTTGGACTACAGTTAGCTGGTATTGGACAAGTGACCAACGTTCCAAAAAGGGGGACTTTTGTACATGGGCACTGACCTCAAGGCAGTTGCGAACCAGATTCGCATCGACATCATCGAATCGCTTGCGGCAGCAGGCTCCGGGCATCCTGGTGGCTCGCTCTCCTGCGCCGACATCCTCACGGTGCTCTACTTCGAGAAGATGCACATCGACCCCGAAAACCCCAACGACCCCGACCGTGACCGCCTGGTGCTCTCCAAGGGCCATGCGGCGCCCGCGCTCTACGCGGCGCTGGCCGAGCGCGGCTACTTCCCGCGTGAGGACCTCCTCACCCTGCGCAAGTACGGCTCGCACCTGCAGGGCCACCCCAACATGGCGGACACCCCGGGCGTCGACATGTCCACGGGCTCGCTGGGCCAGGGCCTCGCGGTCGCCAACGGCATGGCGCTTGCCGGCAGGCTGGACAACAAGGACTACTACGTCTACGTCATCATGGGCGACGGCGAGATCCAGGAGGGCGAGATCTGGGAGGCGGCCATGGCCGCCAGCCATTACGGCCTGGGCCACGTCATAGGGTTCGTCGACCACAACGGCCTGCAGATCGACGGCACCAACGACGAGGTCATGACGGTGAACCCCGTCGCCGACAAGTTCGCCGCCTTCGGCTGGAACGTGCTCTCCATCGACGGCCACGACCTCGAGGCGATCTCCGCCGCCGTCGACGAGGCAAAGAAGTGCGAGGACAGGCCGACGGTCATCGTGTGCGAGACCGTCAAGGGCAAGGGCGTCTCCTTCATGGAGAACGCCGTCAACTGGCACGGGGCGGCGCCCAACGCGGAGCAGGCCGCCGTCGCGCTGGCCGAGCTGCGCGGCGAGTAAACCAACGCCCTTCCACGTCACTTCCCAAGGAGGATCACCTATGAACTCTGCAACCCGCGAGGCGTACGCCCAGGCAATCGCCGAGCTCTCCGCCGAGAACCCCAACATCGTCGCCCTCGACGCCGACCTTGCCGCCGCCACCAAGTCCGGCGCGTTCAAGAAGGCCTGCCCCGAGCGCTTCTTTGACATGGGCATCGCCGAGGCCGACATGGTTGGCACCGCCGCCGGCCTTGCCACCTGCGGCAAGATCCCGTTCGCCAGCAGCTTCTCGGTCTTCGTGACCGGGCGCGCCTTCGAGCAGGTCCGCCAGTCCGTCTGCTACTCCGACCTCAACGTCAAGCTCGTCGGCAGCCATGCCGGCCCCAGCTGCGGCGAGGACGGCGGCACCCACCAGGCGGTGGAGGACATCGCCATCATGCGCTCGCTGCCCAACATGACCGTGGTCGTCCCCGCCGACGACGTCGAGGCCTACGCCGCCACCAAGGCCGCCGTCGAGACGCTCGGCCCCATGTACATCCGCGTGGCGCGCCTCGCCTCCCCGACGATCCACGACGCCGACACCTACGAGTTCCACTTCGGCAAGGGCGAGGTCCTGCGCGAGGGCACCGACGTCACCATCATCGCCTGCGGCATGATGGTCCCGCGCGCCCTCGACGCCGCCGATCGCCTGGCCGAGGAGGGCGTGTCCGCGGAGGTCATCAACATGCACACCATCAAGCCGCTCGACGAGGAGCTGGTGGTTGCCAGCGCCAAGAAGACCGGCAAGGTCGTCACCATCGAGGAGGCCTCCATTGTGGGCGGCCTGGGCTCCGCCGTGTGCGAGGTCCTCTCCGAGAAGTGCCCGACGCCCGTGCGCCGCATCGGCATGCCCGACATCTTTGGCATGTCCGGCGCCGGCGGCGAGCTGCTTGACATCTACGGCCTGACGGCAGACCACATCATCGAGTGCTACCGCGAGATGGCGTAGGGACATCGCCAAGGTTGATTCGGGCGGGGTCGGAGCAATCCGGCCCCGCCCTTTGTCTCTTGGCGCGCAGCGCGACCGCACAGGCATGGCGTTCTTGCTACAATGGGTGCATGCGGGTAGCTAGCTGGGTTTACTCCTTCCTCTTAAGAATCAATCCAGCGATATCACCCGCGCCTGTGCGAGGAGGGCACCATGGATCAGCGCTATCTTGACCACCTCTTCACCCGGGGATTCTTCGTGAGCGAAAAGGGACCGTCAGACCATGCCGGCGAGACGGTCCTTTCGCTTGCCAAGCTCTTCAACATCCAGGTGATTGAGCATGGCGAATGGGCGAGCCTCGACATGGTGAGGGTCGCCGAGCGAAACTTGGGCGTGAACGTCCCCGAGCCCTTCTATCGCGGCTTTCCCGAGTCGGTGCGGAGCCTCTCGGTGGAGCAGAGGCTCGTGGACCAGATCTTGCACTATGCGAGGACCTATGGCCTCGGTGACTTTTCCGAGGCGGGGCACTCCCCCCTGGAGGGGGAGGTCGTGCGGTCCTGCTTTGATGAGAAGACCCCCATCAGGCCCTTCCGCATCATCGACGCGTCCGAGGCGACGCGCCTGGTGGAGGAGCAGGCGCACCTGCTCCTGGCGGGTTCGCGCCCGTTGAGCGAAGGCGACTACGCGTTGGTCCTTGCGTGCGTGCGCGACGGGCTTGTCGTCGACGCGTGCGGCTCCAAGGACACCGCGACAAAGCTGCTGATGGACACCAAGGACCTTGACCTCACCAGGTTCCTGCAGCTTTCGGACGTGCTTCGCCTTGTCGAGCACATCCAGTTCTCGCATTATGGCAGCACGGACGTCAAGAAGCTGAGCTTTGCCAACCAAGATCGCAAGCTCGTCTGCAAGGTGATCGATGCGCTCTTCGAGCGAGACGCCGCCGACGTGGAGCGCTGCTTTGAGAAGCGACGCCTCTGGGCGGGGCTTCTCCATCACGTCCACTACCGACCTGCCAGCCAGAAGGCTGCCGCGTTTGTCGCGGACATCCGGAGCAAACGTGGGCGCTCGGCCTATGCGGCCTTCGAGGCGCACATGGAAAGGGGAGAGGTCGGGGAGGCGCTCCTGTCGCTCGAGCGGAGCAAGGGTGCCGCAGATGTGCTGCGTCACCTCAACTACCTGCTCAGCCGCTGCGTGACCGAGGATGATGCACGATTTGTCCTTGACCACCTGCAGAGCAGGAACAGGATCGTGCTGATCCAGCTGCTCTTGATGTATGGCCTCTATGACCCAAAGACGCCCAGGACCTTCGTGTTCACGAGCCACAACATGGTGCGGACGCACCTCGAGACGCAGGAAGAGGTCGCCCGTCGCAGGTCGGCCGTGCCCGAAAGGTGGGTGGGCGCCGCGGTCGAGCACATCCGGTCGCTGCTCGCCGCCTCGTTGCGCAACACGCTGGGCAAGGTCTACGTTGACGAGGGGATGCGCCGCACGGCCCTTCCCCTCAAGATGGCCAGCTCGATGAGCGGGCTCGGGCTTCTGCCCACGGGGTCGCGCATACCGTTTCCCGCAGACAAGAAGCTTCGCGCCTTCACCTACTGGGAACTGGTCGATGACATCGACCTGAGCGTGATCGGCCTTTCGGATGACGGCAGGCAGACGGAGTTCTCCTGGCGAAGCATGGCCTTCAGGCGGCTGGGCGGCATCGTCTTCTCGGGAGACCAGACGTCAGGCTACGCGGGTGGCTCCGAGTACTTTGACATCTACCTCCCCAAGTTCAAGAGCCACTATCCGCACATCCACTATCTCGTCTTCTGCGACAACGTGTATTCGATGAGCTCGTTTGACAGCTGCCTGTGCACGGCGGGGTTCATGCTGCGCGAGAAGAGGGACGGCGGCAAGGTCTTTGAGCCCAAGACGGTTGCCTCCTCGTTTGGGGTCACCTGCCCGAGCCGCTTTGCCTACCTGTTTGCCCTCGACCTCGTGAAGAACGAGTTCGTGTGGCTCAACGTGGCGGCGGGAAGCACCGAGAACGTCGCGGGCGAGACGCGCCTGGCCTTCCTTCAGAAGTACCTCCGCTCGACCGAGGTCATAAGCCTCTACGACCTTGCGATGATGGCGGCAACCGAGGTGGTGGACGACCCGCTTGAAGCTGACGTCGTGTTCAGCGACAACGAGGTGCCGGTTCCTGATGGGGCGGAACGCATCGGCAGCACGGACTATGCCCGCGTGCTCCAGCTGCTTCAGGCCTAGAGTGAGTCGATGAGCCACCCTGCCGCACGGACGCCGTCGGTGGCGGCGCTCATGATGCCGCCCGCATAGCCCGCGCCTTCGCCGCAGGGGAAGAGCCCTCGGATGCCCAGCGCCTGTCCGTCTTGGCCGCGCGTGACGCGTACGGGAGAGCTCGAGCGCGTCTCCACGCCCGTGAGGACCGCATCTGCGGCCGCGAATCCCCCAAGCTTGCGGGCGAGCATCGGGACGGCATCACGCAGAGACTGCGTTACGTAGGGCGGCAGGCAGCCGTCGATGGTGCCCCACGCGACGCCGCGGGGATAGGTGGGCAGCACGCCTCCGGCTCCCGTTGACGGGACAGCGCCCAGGAAGTCGCCCAAGAGCTGCGCGGGCGCGACGTAGCCCCCTCCGGCGACGTCGTATGCCGCCCGCTCGCAATGGCGCTGCAGCTCGACGCCTGCGAGCACGTCGTCGCCGGGCAGGTCGGAGGGGAAGACGTTGGCGAGCAGGCCAGAGTTGGCATTGGTGCCCGCCCGGTCGGAGAGGCTCATGCCGTTGGTGACGACGCCTTCGGGCTCGCTTGCGGCCGCCACCACAAAGCCTCCGGGACACATGCAGAACGAGAAGACCCCTCGCCCTCCCTCAAGGTGGCACGACAGCTTGTAGGGAGCCGCGCCCAGGGCGGGGTGCCCCGCCGCGGGCCCATATTGCGCGCGGTCGATGTCGGCCTGCAGGTGCTCGATGCGCACGCCCATGGCAAAGGTCTTGCGCTCGAGCGTCACGTCGTGGCTGCGAAGCAGCTCGAAGACGTCGCGGGCGGAATGTCCCGTGGCGAGCACGACGTGGCTTGTGGGAATCCGCTCCTCTCGCGCGATGCCGGTCACGGGGTCGACGGAGGCGAGCGTCACGTGTCTGACCCGTCCTCCCGTGACGTCGATGTCCGTAAGGCGGGTGCGGCAGCGAACCTCGCCACCCGCCGCCTCGATGCGGCGCACGAGGTTCTCTACGACCGTGGGCAGCACGTCGCTTCCGACGTGGGGGTGGGCATCCCACAGTATGGTACGCGAGGCGCCGGCCTCGACGAACGCCTCGAGGATCAGGCGATGCACAGGGCTCTTGGTGCCTGTTCCGAGCTTTCCGTCCGAGAAGGTTCCCGCACCGCCGAGGCCAAACTGGATGTTGCTCTCGGGGTCGAGGACTCCCGTCTCGTTCAGGCGTGTGACGGCTGTGGTGCGCCTGGTCGCGTCGTCGCCGCGCTCCACCAGAAGGGGCGCAAGTCCTGCCTCTGCGAGCGCCAGCGCACAGAAGAGGCCTGCGCACCCGGCGCCGACCACGACGGGCCGCTGGGCCGGGACGGTGCCGCGCAGCGTTGGCAGCGCGGTCCGCGGGCGCTCGACATGGCTCACGCCGCGCACCTGGTGCCTGCGCTCCAGACGGGAAAGGAGCTGGCGCTCCGCATTCGCATGTCCCGCCAGCTCGATCCAGACGGTGTAGGTGATGAGGATGTCCGCCTTCTTGCGCGCGTCCACGGAGCGCTTTCTGAGCTCGAGGGAGGAGACGTCGGCAGGGGAGAGGTGCAGCCTCTTCAGGGCCGCCGCACGGACGGCCGCAAGCTCGTGGCGCTCGTCGCCGTCAAGGCGCCTCAGGGGGACGCGTATCCCGCTTACCTCGATCATGACAGCGCGCTCCTGGCGGCCGCGGCGCCAGCGACCATGCCGCTCTTCCAAGCCCAGGCAAGGTTGAACCCTCCGCAGTCGGCGTCGACGTCGAGCGCCTCGCCACAGGCGAAGAGCCAGGGATGGTCGCGCAGGGAAAGCGTCCTGGGGTCAAGCTGGTCCGTCGTGATGCCGCCGCGCGTGACCTGGGATTGGCGCACGTCGGCTGGCCCGACGACGCGGAAGGGGAGCGCCTTGGCAAGAAGGACGAGCGCCTCCGTATCGGTCTTAGGCATGGTGCGCCGTGCCTGGGGGAGCTGCCAGCGCTCGCGCGCCAGCCGCTCGATGACCTCGGCGACGGTGGGGTCGATGACCCCATCGAGCGCGCCGGGCACAAACGACCCGCTCTGGGACGGGTCGACGATCTGCAGGATCTCGGCCTCTGGCAGGTCGGGCACGAGGTCGAGCTCGACGAGGTCGCCCTTTTCGGCTCGCCGAGAGAGGTCAAACACCACGATGCCCGAGATGCCGTAGTCGCGAAAGAGAACGCCTCCGCGGTCGCTCCAGCAGCACTCGCTCTGCCCGTCCTTGAAGAGCTTGACCCGTGCGACGACCTTCCTGCCGTCGAGCACGCGCAGTGGCGACTCGTCGCAGGCGAGGGGGCAAAGCACGGGGACGCGCGGCGAGGTGCGGATTCCGAGGCCCTCGAGGGAGAGGGCGGTCTTGCCGCCAGCCGCCATGACGAGGGCGCGCGAGCGACAGGTGCTCGGGGCCTCGTCGTCCTCGAAGAGGGCCGAGAAAGAGACCTCTACGGGGTGGGGACCGTCCTTAGGGTGCGAGACGTGCACCACGGAGCGTGCGGGCGCGAGGACGACGCCGGCGGCGCGTGCGCGGGCAAGGAGCACGTTGCGCACGCTGGCCGCCTGGAGGCTCAGGGGGTAGAGGAGCCCTTCCTCAGAGCACCAGCGCATGCCGCTGTCGTGGAAGAAGGACAGCACGTCCTCAAGCCACGTGGGCCCGCAGACCGCACCCACGAAGGCGGGGTCGTTGTAGCGGGTCGGGTCGAGCCGCTCGTTGGCAAAGTTGCAACGGCCGTTTCCCGTGGCGAGGATGCGGCGACCGCACTCCGCCTCGCTCTCGAACACGACGACAGAGGCCCCCGCTTCTGCCGCGGCTATGGCGGCGACCAGGCCCGAGGCGCCACCGCCCACGACGATGACGTCGCAGTCCTTGGGCAGGCGGACAGAGGCAGCCTCGGAAAGCTGCCTCTGTCGCTCCTGGGTTCGCGTTTCCCGCCTTGCCATGGGCTTCGCTTTCTGGCGCCGTTAGCCCAACGCTAGGCGTCGCGCCCGGTGATGGCCTCGAGCGCGCCGTCAAGCAGGTGCGCAGGAAGGTGGCGCTCGATGGTGCCGGCGTCGCAGACCTTTGCGATGGCGGGGTCGATGGGAAGCCGCCCGAGCATGTTGATGCCAAAGTGGTCGGCAGTCTCCTGCGCGGCGCTTGGGCCAAAGAGCTCGTGCTTCTCGCCACAGGAGGGGCAGACGAAGTAGCTCATGTTCTCGACCAGGCCGATGACGGGGACCTCCATCATGGCGGCCATGTTGACGGCCTTGCCCACGATCATCTGGACGAGGTCCTGCGGGCTGGACACGATGATGACGCCCTCGATCGGCAGCGACTGGAAGACCGTCAGCGCGACGTCGCCCGTTCCCGGGGGCATGTCGACGAGCAGGTAGTCGAGCTCGCCCCAGTACACGTCCTCATAGAACTGCTTGATGACGCCCATGAGCAGAGGTCCGCGCCACAGCACCGGGTCGCTCTCGTGCTCGAGGATGAGGTTGGTGGACACCACCTTGATGCCACCGTCGGTGACGGCGGGAACCAGGAGATGCTCGTCCATGGCGGCGATGCGCTGCGAGGAGATGCCGAACATCTTGGGGATGGAGGGGCCGGTGATGTCGGCGTCAAGGATGCCGACGGACTTGCCAGCCCGCATGAGCTCGGTCGCAAGGATGCCGGTGACGAGCGACTTGCCTACGCCGCCCTTGCCGGAGACGATGCCGATGACGTGCTTGACCTGGGAAAACATGTTGAGCTCAAAGCCGTCGGGACCCTGGCTCTGCTGGGGTCTCTCCTGCTTGTGGGCCTCCTTGCGCGATGCCTCGAACTCGCGGCGGATGGCCTCTTCTTCCTCTGGGGTCATGCTGTTCCTCCTTTGGTAACCGTACGTGCAACTTCACTATCTTACCCTGTTTTCCGTACGCTGGCGCGAAACGGGCGATGCCGTTGGGCGTCCCGCTGCCGGGACACCCAACGGCATCGCCCGTTCCGCGGGGGAGCAATCGAACATGTTCTGGTTAGGGTGTGATGGACTGTCTTGGAACACGTGTTTGTTTCGAGCAGTCCTATACTAGATGTTCATGGACTTTTGCATGACGAAAGGACGGTCCCACATGGCGTCTGACTGCATAGACATCCGCGGGGCACGAGAGCACAACCTTCGCGACATCGACGTGCGCATCCCGCGCGACAAGCTCGTCGTCATCACGGGCCTTTCTGGCTCGGGAAAGTCGAGCCTCGCCTTCGACACCATCTACGCCGAGGGTCAGCGCCGCTATGTGGAGAGCCTCTCGAGCTATGCGCGCATGTTCCTGGGCCAGATGGACAAGCCCGACCTGGATTCCATCGACGGCCTCTCTCCCGCGGTCTCCATAGACCAGAAGACCACGAGCCGCAACCCCCGCTCCACCGTCGGCACGGTGACCGAGATATATGACTACCTGCGCCTGCTGTACGCGCGCATCGGGACTCCCCACTGTCCCGAATGCGGGCGTCCCATCGAGCGCCAGACCACCGACCAGGTGGCCGACAAGGTCTTGGCCCACGCCGAGGGCCGCCGCGCCCTCGTGCTGGCCCCGGTCGTGCTGGGCCGCAAGGGCGAGTACACCAAGCTCTTTGACGACCTGCGTCGCGAGGGCTTCTCGCGCGTGCGCATCGACGGCGAGGTCCGCGACCTGGGGGAGGAGGAGATCCGGCTTCCCAAGAACTTCAAGCACACCGTCGAGGTGGTGGTCGACCGCATCGTGGTGCGCAAGAACAGCCTCGGGCGCATCGCCGAGGCGGTGGAGCAGGCCACCAAGCTGGCTTCTGGCCGCGTGGGCTTCTTCCTGCTGGCTGACCGCGACGACCCCGAGGGCCATCCCGAGGAGCTGCTGCAGTACTCCCTTGCCCTCGCCTGCCCCGAGCACGGGCACTCCATCGATGACCTGCAGCCCCGCGACTTCTCGTTCAACGCGCCCTACGGTGCCTGCCCCGACTGCGACGGCATCGGAACGCGCCGCATCGTCGACGCGCAGGCGCTCATCGAGGACCCGTCCCTGTCTGTCGCCGACGGGGTCTTTGGCTCCATCTTTGGCCATTCCAACTACTATCCCCAGGTGTTGGCGGCGGTCTGCCGCCATATGGGCGAAGACCCCGAGACACCGTGGGAGAAGCTCTCCAAGAAGACGCAGGCGGCGCTGCTCGACGGTTTGGGCAACGCAAAGATCCGCGTCGACTACCACACGCGCGACGGGCGTGACACCCATTGGTTCACCAAGTTCTCGGGCGTCCGGTCGGTCCTGTTCGAGAAGTACCAGGAGACCACGTCCGAGACGATGCGAATCCACCTTGAGCGCTTTATCCGCGAGGTGCCGTGCCCCACGTGCCACGGTGCTCGCCTGAAGCCTGAATACCTTGCCGTCACGGTGGGGGACAAGAACATTCAGGAGGTCTGCGACCTGTCGTGCCGTGCGTGCCTCGACTTCTTTGAGCACCTCAACCTGACCGAGCGTCAGCACCTCATCGGGGCCGCCATCGTGAAGGAGATCGTGGCGCGCCTGCGCTTCATGGTCAACGTGGGCCTCGACTACCTGACGCTCTCCCGAGCCGCGGCGACGCTGTCGGGCGGCGAGGCGCAGCGCATCCGCCTGGCAACGCAGATCGGCGCGGGGCTCATGGGGGTGCTCTACATCCTTGACGAGCCCTCCATCGGGCTGCACCAGCGCGACAACGACCGCCTGATCGACACCCTCAAGCGCCTGCGCGACCAGGGCAACACCGTCATCGTGGTGGAGCACGACGAGGACACCATCCTTGCCGCGGACCACGTCATCGACATGGGCCCCGGTGCGGGCGAGCGAGGGGGAGGCGTCGTTGCCGCGGGCACCCCAGAGCAGATCATGGGAAACCCGGACTCGCTGACGGGCGCCTACCTCACGGGCAGGCGCATGATCGACCTGCCCGCAAAGAGGCGCAACCCGCGTCGCGGCGCGCTCAAGATCACGGGGGCCTCGGCAAACAACCTCAAGAACGTGTCGACCAAGGTGGAGTTCGGGACCTTCACGGTGGTGACGGGGGTCTCGGGCTCGGGCAAGTCGTCGCTCGTGACCGACACGCTCGCCCCCGCGCTCACCAACGCGGTGCATCGGTCCAAGCGCATGGTCGGGCCGTACAAGAAGCTCGAGGGCGTGGACCAGATCGACAAGGTCATCGACATCGACCAGTCTCCCATCGGCCGCACCCCGCGGTCCAACCCCGCCACCTACATCGGCCTGTGGGACGACCTGCGGGCGCTCTTTGCCTCCACGCCCGAGAGCCGTGCGCGCGGCTACAGCCCCGGACGCTTCTCGTTCAACGTGAGCGGGGGGCGCTGCGAGGCCTGCAAGGGTGACGGCCAGATCAAGATCGAGATGAACTTCCTGCCCGACATCTACGTACCCTGTGAGGTCTGCCACGGACGTCGCTACAACCGCGAGACGCTTGAGGTCACCTACCACGACAAGACGATCGCCGACGTGCTCGACATGACGGTGACCGAGGCGCTTGCCTTCTTTGCGAACATCCCGCGCATCAAGAACAAGCTGCAGACCCTCTACGACGTGGGCTTGGGCTACATTCACCTGGGACAGCCCGCCACCACGCTCTCGGGCGGCGAGGCCCAGCGCGTCAAGCTCGCCAAGGAGCTGCATCGCCAGCAGACGGGCAAGACGTTCTACATTCTGGACGAGCCCACCACGGGCCTGCACTTCGAGGACGTGCGCCAGCTGGTCGAGGTGCTCAACAAGCTGGTTGACGCGGGCAACACGGTGCTCGTCATCGAGCACAACCTCGACGTCATCAAGATGGCCGACCGCGTGATCGACTTGGGGCCCGAGGGAGGGGAGGGCGGCGGCACCGTCGTCGCCTACGGCACGCCGGAGCAGGTCGCGGAGGTGGAGGGAAGCTATACGGGCCATTACCTGGGCCGCACCCTCAAGCGTGACCGTGCCCGCATGGCGGCGCGTGCCTAGCGCAGGGCACCGTCCGAGCATGGGGAACGTATCCCTTTTGCCCGTTGGCTGCCTATGGCCTCGGATGTTGCGCTAGCCTAAAGAGTTGGTACTGACGGCTTGGGGCGGGTGGCGGCAGCCGCTTAAGCTTCAAGCCGGATCGTGTTCACGTTCGCGCCGGAGGAGAGCCTCATGGAGCACTTGGATAGGGGAAGGGCGACGGCATCGCCCGCAGCTAGGGCGCCACGGCGTCGCGTCCCGTACTGGGACAACGTCAAGTTCGTCTTGATCTTTTTGGTGGCGCTCGGTCACTTCCTCTACTGCAGGGAGGACCTTCGCATCGTGCGCATGCTCACCATCGGCATCTACACGTTCCACATGCCGGCCTTCGCCTTTGTGTCTGGATATCTGAGCAAGTCCTGGACCAAGGAGAACCTGGGGCAGAAGCTTCCCCAGCTGGCCAAGCTCGTCGTCGCCTACGTGGTGTTCAACGGGGTCTTCGTGCTGTGGGCGGCGCGCAGCGGCTCCGACGTCTACCTCATCCATCCGTACTATTCCTACTGGTACATCATGGCGCTGTGCGTGTGGCGCCTGACCGTGGGATACGTGGGGTCCTTCACGTTGGGGCTGCCCCTGTCCGTGCTGGCCGCGCTGCTCGTGGGCTTCTGGAGCGATGCGGGAAACGCCTTCGCGTTTGGGCGCACCATCGCCTTCTACCCCTTCTTCCTGGGCGGCTACCTCATGCCGCGTGCATGGGGCGTGCGTGTGGCCGACCTGAAGCCAAAGACGAAGGCCCTCGTGGGCGGCCTGCTCTGCCTGGCGACCGTCGCCGCCATCGCGGGTTCGTTCATGCTGCTGCACTATGACTACAGCCATGTCCTCATGGATCCCTACGCCCGCCGCTTCGACGTGGTCTCGCGCGCGGCGATCCTTCTGGTGGCGTGCCTCGCGACCGCGGCCATCCTCGTGGTGACGCCCAACGCGCGCCTTCCGCTCGTGACCACCATCGGGCGCAACTCGCTCATCGTGTACCTGCTTCACCGATACTTCGTGCTCGTGTTCGAGCGCCTTTTTGCCCCCGGCGCCTCCGACCTTACCCTCATCGTGGGGTCGATCGTGGGTTCGGTGGCGCTGCTCGCGCTTCTGGGGAACGAGTTTGTGGCCAAGGCGACCAACGGATTCCTCGACGCGGCGGCGACGGCGCTCACGCGTACGCCCTCGAAGGGCGTCGTGGGCGTGCTCTCCAAGGCGTTCTGCGTGCTCATGGTGGCTGCCGTGGCAGTTGCGCCCATCTATGCGATGCGCTCCGCGGACACGACGACCACGGGTGCGGGCATGGGCATCTACCAACGCATGGATGCGCAGACCGAAGACGCGCTGTCCGATTCCTACACCATCCTCTTCTCCGGCGACCTGATCCTGCTGGAGGACCAGGTGCGACGGGCCTACGACGGGGAGGGATACGACTTCTCGGACCTCTTCACCTACACCAAGCCCTACATCGAGGCCGCCGACCTCGCCATCGGGGTGTACGAGGGTCCCTCTGCGGGTGCCGAGGCGGGATACTCCTCCGGCAACTTTGACGACTACAAGCCCATGTACGTGAACATGCCGGACGAGTTCGCGACGGCGGTGCGTGACGCGGGCTTCGACCTGGTGACCACGGCCAACAACCACCTGCTCGACCGTGGCGAGCAGGGAGCCCTCCGCACGCTTGACGTGCTTGACGCCGCAGGATTGCAGCACATCGGCTCCTATCGCTCAGAGGAGGAGAACAAGGCGGAGCGCGTGAAGGTCATCGAGCTCGACGGCCTGAAGATCGCGGTCCTGGCCTACACGTACGGCGTGAACCAGACCGACTCGACGGACTACCCCGACGCGACCTTCGTCGACGGCGAGTTCTCCTACCTCACCTCCACGATCGTCTCGCCCAACTCCCCGCAGTTTGCCGAGGCCAAGACGGCCGTCCAGGCCGACCTCGCCCGCGCGAAGGTGCTCGGCTGCGACCTCATCGTCGTGCTGCCGCATTGGGGAACGATGCTGACGCACTCGACGGACGAGCTGCAGCGGACATGGCGCGACATCTTCATCGAGGGCGGCGCGGACATCATCTTGGGCGACCACAGCCACGCGGTGCAGCCTAACGTGCTCGAGGAGGTCGACGGCAAGATGACCTTCACGTGCTACTGTCCTGGCCACTACACCGACGTGTACACCGGGCGCGATGCCGACGCAGCCGCGCTCGTCGAGGTGCATGTCGACCGCGAGAGCAAGCAGGTCATCGGCGCCTCGGTGGTTCCGATGTGGTGCGAGTCGTCGATGAGCGGCAACTTCCGCGCGCTTCCCATCTACGACATCCTCCATAACGACGAGCTCGGGCGCGAGCTTGCGACCCATGACCTCGACCGCCTCGACACGGTGCACCGCATCGTGACGTCGGTCATGCTGGGCGAGGAGATGGGCCTCGAGATGGCCCACCCGCGCCTGACGATGACGCCCGAGGGCTTCCGCCGCGCGAGCGTCGAGCAGATCGAGGTGACCGAGGAGATGGGCGCAGGCACGCTTGCCGAGGCGCTGCTCAACGCCCAGGACGTCTGCTTTGTGGGCGACGACGTGACCGCCGGTACGGGAAACGGCGGCTACGGCTGGTATGAGCCCATCGAGAGCCAGGTCAGGGGCAACGTCACGCGCGTCGCCGAGGGCAACGCCACGGTCCGCACGATGCTGGGCAAGGTGGGCGAGATGACCGAGTCGCCCGCGGACCTCTACGTGATCGCGCTTGGCGCCAACGACATCCGCCTCAGGGACTCGAGCGTCTGCGCCATGAATGCCGACGAGTACGTCGCACGCCAGCGCGAGCTGGTCAAGGCCATCCGCGACGTGGCGCCCAACGCGTGCTTCTGCTTCATCGCGCCGTGGACCTCCACGTCGGGAGACTTGGGCACGCCCCTCTACATCGAGGAGAAGACGACCCTCATCAACGAGTACACCTCGGCGCTCGAGGAATTTGCCAAGGCGGACGGCCACCTGTTCGTCAACGCGAACCCGGGCATCAACGACGTCATCGACCGCTACGTGCAGTCGGACTATCTTATCGACGCCTTCCAGCCCAACGCGACCGACGGCATCACGCTCTATGCCCGTGCCGCCATGGAGGCCTAGCGGGATGGCTCGTCGCGACCGTCTGCAGAAGACCAACGCGATGCGCGAGCTCGAGCGCGCGGGCATCCCCTTTGCCGTGATGGAGTATGCGGCCGATGACGGGAGCCCCTCCAGCGGCTATGGCGTCCATGTGGCGGAGCTGCTGGGTGAGGACCCCGCGTCCTCGTTCAAGACGCTCGTCACGGTGACCCCCTCGGGCGGTCACGTGGTCTGCTGCATCCCCGCTGCGGAGGAGCTTGACCTCAAGAAGGCTGCGGCTGCGGCAGGGGAGAAGTCCCTCTCGATGCTGCACGTCCGCGACCTCGAGCCCACGACGGGCTACGTCCGAGGAGGCTGCTCGCCCGTGGGCATGAAGCGAGCGTTTCCGACGCTGATCGACGAGACGGCGCAGCTCTTTGACGAGATGAGCGTTTCGGGCGGGCGGCGAGGGCTTTCTATCAAGCTGGCGCCGAATGACCTCGTGACCTTTACGGGCGCCACACTTGCGGATATCTGTCGGGAGGCTTGAGAGCATGGCAGAGGCTTTGGAAGGGGAGACGACCGAGGGCACGGAGGAGCAGGGCGCACGCGCCGAGAGCTCGGCCGCCCTCATGAGCGTGCTCGTGGTGGTGAGCCGCCTGACGGGCTTTGCGCGCACCTGGGCACAGGCCTATGCGATGGGCGCCACCGTGCTCGCGAGCTGCTATGAGGTCGCCAACAACATGCCGACCCAGATTTACGAGCTGGTGACGGCCGGCATGCTGGTGACGGCGTTTCTGCCGGTGTACCTCTCCGTCAAGAGGCGCCTGGGCCAAAAGGGCGCCAACGACTACGTGTCAAACCTCACGTCCATCGTGGTGCTCATCACGGGGGCGGTCACGCTCGTCTCGTTTGCCTTTGCCGCCCAGATCATCTGGACGCAGTCGTTCAGCGCCGCAGAGGACTTCGACTCCGCGCTTTCGGTCTGGTTCTTCCGCTTCTTCGTGATCGAGATCGTGCTCTATGCGCTTTCGACCATCTTCCAGGGCGTGGTCAACGCCGAGCGGGACTACCTGTGGACCTTCCTGGCGCCCATCTTCAACAATCTGGTCGTGATGGCCTCCTTCATGGGCTACAGCGCCTTTGCCCAGAGCATGCCCAAGCTTGCCCTGGTCATCCTGGCAATTGGCAACCCCCTGGGCGTGCTGGTGCAGGTCCTTCTGCAGCTGCCGTCCATGCTGTCGCATGGCGTGCGCCTGCGCTGGCGCATCGACCTGTCCGACCCCGCGCTCAAGGACACCGTCAAGATCGGCGTGCCGTCCATCGTGGTCATGGTCCTGGGCTTTGTCACCAACTCCTTCCAGATGAACGCCCTGCTCTCCTTTACGGCGATCGGTGGCTCCATCGGCACGTACGCGCTGCTGTGGTTCAACCTTCCCTATGCCGTCTTTGCGGTCCCCCTGACGACGGTGCTCTTCACGGAGCTCTCCGACTACTACGCATCGGAGGACATGGAGTCGTTCAAGGACATGGTGGTCACGGGAACGGGCAAGCTGGCGTTTGCCCTCGTGCCCTTCGCGATGTTTCTGGCCGTCTTTGCGCGCCAGCTCATAACGCTCATCTCGGCGGGGAGGTTTGAGCCCGACGCCTTGGAGCTGTGCGTGCTATACCTGGTGTGGAGGGCCCCGTCGCTGCCGTTCTACGGCGTGGGCATGTATCTCCAGAAGGTGTGCTCCGCCACGCGCAAGATGGAGCTCTATGCGGGCGCGAGCGTGGTGTGCGGCGTGGTCCAGGTGCTGCTGCTGCAGCTCGTGGCCCCCTCGGCAGGCCTGTGGATGGTCCCGTTCACCTCGTGCGTGTTCTACGCCGTCTTTGACGTCATCGTGTACGTCTGGCTGCGCAACACCTACGGCAGCCTCGGCCTCACCAAGATGGTCAAGGGCGTCGTCCGTGCGGTGGTGTTTGGCCTGGCGGGGTCTGCGGTGGCCCTTGCCATCCTGCACGTCGCCCAGGCCTATCTCGGGCTGGGTGGGGGCTCCCTCATGGATTCGCTGATGCTGTGCGTGGTGGCCGGCATCCCCGCGGTGCTCGTGACCTATGGCGCCGCCGCCGCGCTCCGTGTGCCCGAGGCCTCGACCGTGACGACCGTCGTCAATCGTCTGCTGCGCCGCGCATAGGCGCGTCCTAAGAGGTCGCTCGTCCAGAAAGCCCCTGGTCGCGGATGGTCAAGGCCATCGCGCAGCCAGGGGCTTTCCCAAGGGGCCGTAGGTGGGCCCCAAGTCCCACGTTTCCTTCTTACGAAATGACGCCCGGTATCGGGTGGACTTGTTTCGGGGATGTTTATGATGGCTCACATGAAAAGAGGAAGTACTTTAGTGTGCTAAAGTGACTTTTCCGAATGCAGACGACGAAAGGCATGGCTATGGTGGGCACCCCCCGTGGGTTCAGAGACATCCTCCCCAGCGAGGCGCTGGCGCGCGAGCGCATTTCCGAGAAGGTGCGGGCGTGCTTCACGGCGCATGGCTACCTTCCCGTCGAGATGCCCATGCTCGAGGAGCACGCCGCGCTCGAGCGCGGCGGCCATGTTCCCGCTTCGCCCTTCAGGCTCTTTGACTCGGATGGCGGTCTGCTCGTGATGCGTCCCGACATCACGCTCGCCATCGCCCGCATGGTCGCCACGCGCATGCCCCAGAGCGCCTGGCCGCTCAGGCTGCGCTACAGCGCGCCGGTTGCCCGCGAGGAGTCCACGCTTGCCGGGCAGCCACGGCAGTTCACTCAGCTTGGCGTCGAGCTCGTGGGCGGGGAGGGCATCGCGGGCGAGGTCGAGGTCGTGGCCCTGCTTGCCGAGACGCTCGAGGCGCTCGAGGTGCCGGCCTGGACGATCGTGTGCGGGTCGGTGACGCCGCTCACGATGCTGCTCTCGAACTGCGCCCCGACGCCGGCGTTCCTTGACCGCGCGCTCGAGCTCGTGCACGCATCCGACCTGGTCGGGCTCGACGAGCTGGTGGACGGGGCGTCCCTCGCGCCTGGTGCCGCCCACGCGATAAAGCGGCTCCCGCGCCTGGCGGGCGGAATGGAGGTCCTTGACGAGCTGGATGCCCTGCTCGCGGATGCCTGCGTCCCCGCGGCGCAGGATGGCACGCGCGACCTGCGTGAGCTCTCGCATGCCCTCTCCGACCTTGTCGGCCGGGGCGTGCTGCGCTTTGACTTCTCGGTCATCAACTCGTTCGACTACTACACCGGCACCGTCTTCAAGGGATACGCGGAAGGCATCACGGCGGCCATCGCCTCGGGCGGGCGCTATGACGCGGTGCTCGCAAACCAGGGACTCGAGGACACCGCCGCCTGCGGATTCATGCTTTCGCTCGAGCGCCTCCAGGAGGTGCTGGGCGTGCAGGGAGAGTCGGGCGTCGTGGCGCGCAAGCTTCCGCTGGCCGAGCGCCCCCTGCGCATCGCGGTGCCCAAGGGCTCGCTCTTCAAGGACGCGGTGCGCCTGTTGGGCGAGGCGGGGCTGCCCGTGGATGAGCTGGCCGACATCGGGCGACGGCTCATCATCCGCGCCGAAGGCGTGGAGTACATCATCGTCCGCGCACAGGACGCCCCCACCTTCGTGGCGCATGGCGGAGCGGATTGCGGCATCTGCGGGTCCGACTCCATCATCGAGGCGGGCGTGGACGTCATGCAGCTTGTCGACCTGAACTTCGGCGCCTGCCGCTTTGTCGTGGCGGAGCCCGCCTCGGCTGCCGGCAGCGCCGACGAGGCGTATGCCTGGCGCGGCACGGTCCGCGTGGCGACCAAGTACCCACGCATCACCACGGCCTACTACGACAGCATCGGACAGCAGGTCGACATCGTCCAGCTGCACGGCAACATCGAGCTTGGTCCCATCGTGGGCATGTGCGACCGCATCGTCGACATCACGCAGACCGGCGCCACGCTCGAGCAGAACGACCTCGTCATCGTCGACGACGTGATGGAGTGCTCCGCCCGCTTCTTTGCGGGGCCGGCCGCCTACCGTTCGGATATGCGCATTAAGGAGCTGGCCGCGCGGCTGATGCGTGCGGCCCAGCGTTGAGAGGGGTTTTCATGAGGACTATCACGCTGACGGGTGACGAACGCCTTTCCCGTGCCGATCTCGAGCGCTCGGGCGCGCTTCCGCGCAGCGTCATGGATGCGGCAGAGGCGATCGTCGATGACGTGCGCTCACGCGGGGACGCTGCGGTGCGCGAGTACTGCCTGCGCTTTGACGGCGCCTGTCCCGACTCGTTCCGTGTCCCTGACGAGGTCGTCCAGGGCGCGCTCGACATGGTCGACCCCGAGTTCCTGAAGGCGCTCACCCTGGCGGCAAACCAGATCCGAGAGTTTCACGAGCGCGAGCGCGAGCAGTCCTGGTTCACCACGCGCCCCGACGGCACCATCCTGGGCGTGAAGGTGACGCCCGTGCCCTCCGCCGCCGTCTATGTGCCGGGTGGGCGCGCGCAGTATCCCTCCACCGTGCTCATGGACACGATTCCGGCCAAGGTGGCGGGCGTCCCCCGCGTCGTCATGGTGACGCCGCCCCAGCGCGATGGGTCCCTCTCCGCCTACACGCTCGCGGCCGCCGCCGTGGCGGGCGTCGACGAGGTCTATGCCGTCGGTGGCGCCCAGGCCGTCGCCGCCGTTGCCTACGGCACCGAATCCATTCCGCAGGTCGCCAAGATCGTGGGCCCTGGCAACGCCTACGTCGCGTCGGCAAAGCGCTATGTCTCGGGAGACGTGGGCATCGATATGATCGCGGGCCCGTCCGAGGTGTGCGTGCTCGCAGACGCAACGGCAGACCCTGCCATCGTGGCCGCAGACCTCATGGCGCAGGCCGAGCACGACCCGCTGGCCTCCTGCTATCTCGTCACCGACGCGTCGGGGCTGCCCCAGCAGGTGCTCGCGGCCATCGAGCTGCTCGTGGCCCAGAGCCCGCGCGAGGAGATCACGCGCACCTCCCTTGCCGACAAGGGCGTCATCGTTGCGTGCGACTCCCTCGACGCGGCGATCGATGCCGTCAACCTCATTGCGCCCGAGCACCTCGAGCTCCACTGCGCCGATGCCTTTGCGCTTCTGGGGCGCATTCAGAACGCCGGGGCCATCTTTGTGGGCCCCTGGAGCTCCGAGCCTCTGGGCGACTACGTCGCCGGTCCCAACCACACGCTCCCCACCGGGGGGACCGCCCTCTTCTCCAACCCCTTGGGCGTCTATGACTTCCAGAAGCGCTCGAGCGTCATCTCCTACACGCGCGAGGGTCTCAAGCTCGACGGTCCCGCCGTGCAGACGCTCGCGCAGGCGGAGGGCCTGTGGGCGCATGCGCTTTCGGTGGGGATGCGCCTCAAGCTGGATGCGGGGGAGGAGCGCTTTGACGATCCTCTTGCGGCCTGCGACGAGGCGACCAAGACCGCGTGGCCTCGCCCGCTTGACGAGCCGGGCATTCCCAACCTGAACGGCTAGGGGGTTTGCGCATGACCGACACTCCGTTTGAGGCGAAGGCGCGTGCGCGAGAGGCGCTCCAGACCTTCGAGCCCTACGATCCCGCCTTCACGCCCAGCAAGATCAACCTCTCGGCCAACGAGAACACCTACTCCCTGCCCGAGGGGTATGGCCGCGCGTTGGCTGAGGCCATGGCGTCGACGGCGCTCAACCGCTATCCCGACCCCATGGCAAACGAGCTCCGTGACGCGATCGCCGAGCGCCATGGCGTCGAGCGCAGGGCCATCATCGTGGGAAACGGGGGAGACGAGCTGCTCTTCAACCTGCTCTTCACGTTCTGCGGGCCGGGCAAGCGCCTCGTATCCTGCCCTCCGGACTTCTCGGAGTATGCCCTCTTTGCGCAGATGAACGAGGTCGACTACGTGCCTGTGTGGCGGAGGCTGGACGACTTCTCCCTTGACGTGGAGGCGCTCGTGGAGGCGGCGTGCGACGCCGCGCTCGTTATCTTGACCTCTCCCAACAACCCCACGGGCGACGTGCTCGACCATGCCGTGATCCGTCGCCTGCTCGACGAGACGGATGCCCTCGTGCTTGTGGACGAGGCCTACGTCGAGTTTGCCCCGGAGGGCACGAGCGTCGTCTCGTGGGTGGCGGATAACCCCCGCCTGATGGTGCTGCGCACCCTCTCCAAGGCATTTGGCCTTGCGGGGCTTCGCTGCGGCTATCTGGTCGCGGCGCCCGAGGTGGTCGACATGCTCGGCGCCATCCGCCAGATTTACTCGGTTGACGTGCTCGCGCAGGCGGTTGCCCTCGCGGCCATCCGCAAACGCGACCTCCTCGTGCCCACCATCGAAAAGATCGTGTCGGAGCGCGAGCGCCTCGGTGTGAGTCTATCTGGTATCGAGGGAGTGACCGTATGGCCCAGTGCTGCTAACTTTGTGCTTGCGCGCATGCGCGATGCGGCACAGGTTAGGGCGCGTCTGCGCGACGAGCACTCCATCTTGGTCCGCGACTTCAGTGCGGCACCGGGGCTTGAGGGCTGCCTGCGCATCACGGTGGGCACGCCCGAGGAGAACGATTGCGTCGTCAGCGCGTTGACGACCCTGTTGGAAGGGAAGTGATGATGGCGAGACGAGCTACGCTCACCCGCAAGACGGGCGAGACCGACATCACCGTGACCGTTGACCTCGACGGGCACGGCGCCTGCGACATCGCGACGGGGGTGGGGTTCTTCGACCACATGCTCACGGCGCTCGGACGGCATTCGCTCATGGACCTCACGGTGCGCTGCGAAGGCGATACCTGGGTCGATGACCACCATACCGTGGAGGACGTGGGCATCGTGCTGGGGCAGGCCGTCGCCCAGGCGCTGGGGGACAAGCGCGGCATCCGCCGCTTTGCGGACGTCTCCGTGCCGCTCGACGAGGCGCTCGTGCTCGCTGCCGTCGACATCTCGGGACGCGGCGAGCTCTATTGGGACGTCGCCATCGGCCCCGACAAGGTGGGGACCTTCGACACCGAGCTGGGCAAGGAGTTCTTCATCGGCTTTGCGCGCCAGGCGGGCATCACGCTGCACCTGCGCAAGCTTTGCGGCGACAATGCCCACCACATCCTCGAGGCGACGTTCAAGGCCTGCGCGCGTGCGCTGCGCGTGGCCTTCGAGGACGACCCCCGCGTCGACGACATCCCTTCGACCAAAGGAAGCCTGTGATGGCACGCCACCAGATCGCCGTGGTCGACTACCACAAGGGAAACCTGCTCTCCGTGGCGCGCAGCGTCTCGGCGGTTGGCGGGGACGTGTTCATAACCGATGATCCCCAAAAGATTCGCGAGGCCAGCGGCGTCATCCTTCCAGGCGTGGGCAGCTTTGAGGACGCCATGAGCTACATGCGTCCCTCATGCCAGGCGGACGCGGTGGTGTGCTCCGTGCGCAAGGGGGTGCCGTTCCTGGGCATCTGCCTGGGCCTGCAGCTTCTGTATGACCGCGGGAGCGAGCGCAACGGCGACATCACCTGGGGAGGGGAGTGGGTTCCCGGCCTGGGCGTCTTGAACGGATCGGTCACCAAGCTTGACGCGGGGCGCCTGAAGGTGCCGCACGTGGGATGGGACCAGCTGCACCTCACCGACCATGGCCGGCAGTGCCCGCTGTTTGTGGACGTGGCCGAGGGCGCAAACGTCTACTTCACGCATTCCTACGCGCTGTCCTCCGACATCGACGCGCAGAGCGTCGCGACGCGCTCGCACTACACGAGGAGCTTTGCCTCCGCCGTGTGGCAGGACAACATCTACGGCGTCCAGTTCCATCCCGAGAAGTCCTCGGCGACGGGCCTGACGATCCTTCGCAACTTCGTGCGCGTCGTGAGGGGGTAGCCATGCTGCTCTTTCCCGCCATCGACCTCATCGCAGGGCAGGTGGTGCGCCTTCGCCAGGGCGACCGCTCCCAGATGGACGTCTACTCGGACGACCCCGTCGCCGTCGCCCTTGACTTTGCCGCCCGGGGGGCGCGTTGGATCCACGTGGTCGATCTTTCCGCGACCTTCGGGGAGGATGCCGACGCCCTGACCAAGAACGTCCGGGCCATCGAGGCCATCTGCCATGTCGAGGGCATCTCGGTCGACACGGGCGGAGGCATGCGCGACATGGCCGCCATCGAGCGTCTGGCCAATGCCGGGGCAAAGCGCATAGCCATCGGCACCGCGCTCGTCCGCGACCCGGCGTTTGCCCGCGAGGCCGCCGAGCGCTATGGAGAGCTGCTAGTTGCCGACGTGGCGGCAAAGGCGGGCCAGGTGCGCGTGAACGGCTGGCGTGAGGGCGAGGGAATCGGGGCCGACGAGCTCGTGGCACGCCTGGCCGAGCTCGGCTATCGCCATCTCGTCTTCACCGACGTCGCGCGCGACGGCATGCAGACGGGCATCGACGCCATGGCGTACCGCCACATCGCACAGGTCGCCGGCTTTCCCGTCGTGGCGTCGGGCGGCATCGCGACGCTCGACGACCTTCGCGCCCTCGCGGAGCTCGGCCCAGACGTCATCGAGGGGGCCATCACGGGACGAGCCCTCTACGAGGGGGCGTTCACCCTCGAGGAGGCGCTGGAGGCGTTTGGCATGGAAGGGGCGGACGGGCATGAGTGAGGGCGTCGACCTGCTTGCCGCCCTGCGCGAGGAGCTGGCAAGCCGTACGGGTACCGACCCTGCCGACTGGTACCCCTCGTTTCGCGTCCGCCATGCCATGCAGGTCGTGCTTTCGGTCCTGCGCGAGATGGAGGGTGACGGCGCGGTTCTCACGCAGCTCCTGACCTGCTGCACGGCGGTCGACCCGATCATCCAGGCGGGACTTGTGCCTGCCTACGGGGATATCGGCCAGGATAGCCTTGCCCTCGACCCTGCGTCCGTTGCGGGCGTGGACAATCTCAGGGCCGTGGTGCTCCAGCACACGTTTGGGCTGTTCGACCATGACGGAGACCTTGCCCTGGGCGATGCCGCGCACCGTGTGGGGGCGCTCCTTCTCGAGGACTGCGCGCACTGCGCCTGCCACATGGCGATGGCGGGCGACACGCCGCTGGCCGACATATCGTTTCACTCGTTTGGGGTGCAGAAGATGGCCGCGACCGACTTTGGCGCGCTCACCTGGGTCAATCCCCACATGGCAAATGCCGACCTGCACGATGCCGTCGTGGCGGCGCTTCGCGCGCTTCCGCAGCTGGACGGCCGCCTCGACCGTTCCGTGAGAAGCTACGGGTTGCAGATCCGCGTGCTGATGCACCTTCCCGCCCCCGTGCGCCGCGCACTTTGGAACCAACTCGCGCGGTGGCGCGTCTTTGTCCCCTCGGTATCCGACGAGGAACGCCGCGGGAAGGTGTCCTACACCCCGTCCCTCCCGGGCGATTGGGTGGCTGGCCACATGCTGGATGGCATTGCCGACCTGCCCAGGCAGGAGGAGCGCAGCCTCGAGGCGACCCGAATCTTCCTGCAGGAGCTCTCGCCCCTGGCAGACGCCGGCTTGCTTTGCATTCCCGGCGCGGCGCGTGCGCACGAGCTGCCGCTTTTGCGCTTCCCGGTGGTCCTCGAGAGCGCCGAGCGAGCGGACGCGCTGGTCAAGGCCATAGGGGATGCCGGATGCTACTGCGACACGTGGGGAAGGCCCGCCCTGTATCCGGGCGCTCTGGACCCTGGCGCCTATGGGCTTTCCCCTGACGGCGACCTGTCAGCGTGGCCAACCACGAAGCGCATGGTGGAGGGCGTCGTGCCGCTCTATACGTCCGTCCCCGTGGAGGAGGCCCATCTCGTCTCGCAGACCGTGGCCTCGTTCCTGAAGACCTCGTAATAAAGGAGTACCGATCATGCTGACCAAGCGAGTCATTCCCTGCCTGGATGTCAAGGATGGGCGCGTCGTCAAGGGCGTGAACTTCGTTGACCTGCGTGACGCGGGCGACCCGGTCGAGCTCGCGAGTCTCTATGACCGCGAGGGGGCAGACGAGGTCGTCTTCCTTGACATCACGGCCACGTCGGACGACAGGGCGACCACCATCGACCTCGCCTCGCACGCTGCCGAGGAGCTGCGCATTCCCTACACGGTGGGCGGCGGCTTCAAGACGGTAGCGGACGCGCGGCGCATGATCGCCGCCGGTGCCGACAAGGTGTCGTTCAACTCCGCGGCCGTCAAGGACCCGACCCTCCTCACGCAGGCCTCCATTGCCTTTGGAAGCCAGGCGGTCATCTGCGCCATCGACGCGAAGCGCGTGGGCAAGGCGGACAAGTGGGAGGTCTACCTTGCTGGAGGACGTATTGCAACGGGCATTGATGCCGTGGAGTGGGCTACCGAGGCCGCACGTCGCGGAGCGGGAGAGATTCTGCTCACGAGCATGGACCGCGATGGCACCAAGGACGGCTTTGACCTGGCGCTCACCCGTGCGGTTGCGCGTGCGGTGCCCATCCCCGTGATTGCGTCAGGTGGCGTGGGCGAGCTGGAGCACTTTGCGGAGGGCATCATCGAGGGAGAGGCAGACGCGGTGCTTGCCGCGAGCGTCTTCCACTTTGGCACGTATTCCATCCGGCAGGTGAAGGAGTACATGGCGGCGCAGGGGATTCCCGTGCGTCTGGACTTCTAGCAAGGGCAGGGGAGCTGGCGGTAAGGTTCCACGCGAGTTCCGCAGCCCAGGTCGACAGACGCGCGAAGTGCGGCGTCAGCCGACCTGAGGCGAGGACTGTCTGAGCGGGGAGCCTTACCGCCAGCTCGCATGGCTCTGGCCAAAGGATCTTAGCTCGCCTTAACAAAGGAGTTGTCTCATGTTGGAGTCATATGCAGGGGAAGAAGTGCGTAGCTACTCGGCTGACGAGGTGACGCTCAAGTTCGATGCCAACGGGCTCATTCCTGCGGTGGTGCAGCAGGTGGGGTCGGGCGAGGTCCTGATGGTCGCTTGGATGAACGAGGAGTCGTTCAGGCTCACGCTCGAGACGGGGACCACGTGGTTCTGGTCGCGTTCGCGGCAAGAACTATGGAACAAGGGGGCGACGAGCGGAAACATGCAACAGGTGAGGCGCGTGCTGGTTGACTGCGATGCCGACACGCTCGTCATTGAGGTGGATTCCCCGGGGCCTGCCTGCCACACAGGGCACAGGAGCTGCTTTTTCAGGGAGCTGAGCTGCGGATAGCGGTCAAGAAAAGATGGAGCGGCCGTGCCGATTTTACGTGCTTTCGTATTGGCCACGGCAATTCTGTATGCTATTACTTTACGTGTAGCTGACCGCTTCGTGATGAGCACCAAGATCGCGTGGCGAATGCGAGGTGATTTATATGCATAGTACGCAACGTAGGGTTGGCAGGGCGGTGGCAAGTGTCGGGCTCTCTCTGACGCTTGCCCTGTCGACTGTGCCGACCATGGCATTTGCCCGTTCCTCCGCAGAGATTCAGTCCGAGCTCGACTCCGCCAACGCCTACCTGGCCGATATCGCCAGCCAGACGTCCGCAAAGTTTGACGAGCTCGAGTCCATCCAGGCCGACCTGCAGATCACCCGTGACCAGATCACGGGCATCGAGGACCAGATTGCCGAGAAGGAGGTCGAGCTTGCCGGTGCGCGCGACGTGCTTTCCAAGAGCATGGCCGAGCACTATAAGGGCCGCGTGGACTTCCTCTCCTTCGTCCTCAACTCCACGTCCTTTGACGACCTTATCTCGCGTATGTACTACGCCAACAAGGTCGCGGCATACGAGTCGGACGCCATCCACGAGGTGCTCCGCATCCAGGAGGAGCTCGACCAGCAGCATGCCGAGCTCGAGACCAAGGAATCCGAGCAGGAGGACCTGCTTGGCCAGGCAGAGCAGAGCTTCAACGAGCTTCAGGCGCTGCAGTCGAGCCAGCAGGCCTACGTGAGCCAGCTCTCCACCGAGGTGCAGGAGGCCCTCGAGGCCGAGCGCATCGCCGCGGAGGAGGAGGCTCGCCGCCAGCGTGAGGCTGCCGAGGCAGAGGCCGCGCGCCAGCGTGCCGAGCAGGAGGCGGCCGAGGCTGCCAATGCCGGCAACGAGTCCGAGCAATCGGGTTCGTCCGAGGAGACGTCGGCTCCCGATCCCGAGCCGACCTCCAGCGGTTCTGGCAGCTCCAGCTCGGGCGGCGGTTCCAGCTCGGGTGGCGGATCCTCGTCCTACGTGCCCAACTACGGCTCGGGCATCTGGGCCGTCATCGACTACGCCAAGTCCCAGATCGGCGTCAGCTACTCTTGGGGTGGCTACGCCATCGCCAACCAGGAGTTTGACTGCTCCGGCCTCGTGTGGTGGGCATACACCCAGGCCGGCTACTCGATCCCGCGTGGTCAGCGCATGGCCAACGGCTACTATGACTCCATGATCGGCTGGTGCCTCGAGCGCGGTGGCTGGACCACCAACCAGGCAGACCTGCAGCCTGGCGACCTCATGTTCTGGGGTTCGAGCGTCAACAGCACCGGCCACGTCGGCATGTGCATCGGTGGCGGCATGATGATCCACTCCAACTATGACGGCGTCGAGGTCACCTCCGTGTACTACAGCTCGGGCAGCTTCGTGGGTGGCGGCCCCATCGTATAGGCCGCATCTGACAGGTAACGTGGGGAGGGTCCCCTTTCGTCCTACGCTCAGCGCTTTGCGAAGTCGCTTCGGACGAAAGGGGACCCTCCCGCTCTCTGCCGGCTTGACGGCAGGGGGTATGGTCTTGCTTGTAGCCGTTGGCTTTGTCCAGCCGCTACATCTCTATGAGTCCACCTGACCTGCGGGCTGTGAGGTAGATGTCCACGCAGCGGTCCGCAAGGATGTCGAGCGAGTCGTACATCCATGTCGGTCGCTTCTCGAGCTCCTGATAGATGACCGAAAGCTCGGTGCAGCCCACGACCACGGCATCGCAGCCGCCCTTGCGCAGGCGCCATGCCTCGTAGAGGAACTCCTGCTCGTCATAGGGCTGGTTGGCCTTGACGCAGTCGTAGATGAGATGCGTGATGTGGTCCTGCCCCTCGGCGTCGGGCGCCTTGACCTGGAGTCCCCACTGCTCGAAGAACCCCTGGAAAACCCCCGACTCGACGGTGCCCTCGGTGGCGAGAAGCCCGACCGTGGCACCGCTGCCTGCCGTCTCGGCAATGCGCTTCGCGGTCTCTTCCATGATGTTCACGACGGGAACCTCGACGGCCTCGTTGATGGCGTCGTAGAAGTAGTGCGCGGTGTTGCAAGCGATGGCGATGTAGTCCGACCCCGCCTCCTCGAGCCAGTGCGCGACCTTGGCCATCTCGTCCTGTGGGTTTGGCTGCGCATGGTCAAGGATGTAGGCGGTGCGGTCGGGAATCTGCGGATCGTTGAAGACGATCATGGGCATGTGGTCCTGGTCGGTCCGCGCCGGGGTCTTCTTGATGAGAAGCTCCATGAAGTATGCGGTCGCCAGAGGGCCGACGCCGCCCAGGATGCCGAGAACGGGTTTATGCATGTGCTGCTCCTTATGCAACTACGTCACGGATGCCATTGTAGCGGTGTCGTGTGAAGGTGCCCTTTGACATCTGTTGCTCCGATGCAAATGGGCAACGTGCGCACGAAGGTGTCTACAATGGTCAAGGCTTCAACGTTTGCGGTCGTATCGTTTTTGTTGTGGGAGAGCGCATGATAGAGGTACGTAGGCTCAACAGGACCTCCTTTGAGGAGCAGCTTGCCGACGCGGGCATGGCTGTTCCCATCGAGCAGACAGGTGCATGGATGGACCTCGAGTCGACGATCACGGACCGCTCCTTCTGGGGGCATGTCGTCTTCCTGAGCGACGGCGAGGCGCTGGGATGGGCCTCGTTTGCCGACTACCTGACCCATGGGTACCACTACCTGCGCTCCCATCATGGACCCATGTGGGTCCGTCCCCTCGACGAGGGGCAGGAGCGGGAGGCGCTTCAGGCCCTCGTCCGCTTCGTGCGCAAGGCCGACCGCCGCCAGGCCTTCGTGCGCCTGGCCGTCGAGCATGACCTGGACATCTGCCGTCTCACACTTTCGGTCACGCCGTATGACGAGACCGTCATCATGGACGTGACGGGGACCCCCGACGACATCCTGTCGAGGATGAAGACCCGGGGCAGGCGCGACGTGCGCAAGGCGCTGCGCGAGAGCCCAGCGACGTATGCCGACGAGACCGCGCAGGCGGGCACGTCCTTTGACGAGTACTACGACGTCATGGTCGAGACCGCCCAGCGTGACGGCTTCTCGCCCGCGCCCCAGTCGGACTACGAAAACATGCTGAGCATCCTGGGGCCCGAGCACGCCCGCGTGTTTGCCGGAAGGATCGAGGGACGGCTCGTCACCTGGACCATCGCCACCGTCTCGGGCGAGCATGCGGTGCGCTACTACGGTGCGTCGCGCGCCGACGTGCCCAAGCGCAACTATGTGACCGACGGCCTCATCTTCTTTGAGGCCTGCACCTTTGGCGCCGAGGGCATCCGTGACTACGACATGATGGGCATCGGCTCCGAGCGCTATCCCGGCCTCAACACCCTCAACACGTTCAAGTGCAAGTTCTCAAAGGAAACCACCCACGTGGCCCCCGATCGCGACCTTCCCGTCAAGCGGGCGTTCTATGCGTCGCTCAGGGTGGCAAAGCGTGGAATCGACGCGGTCCGTGACCGCAGGGGGAGGTAGCCCCATGACCCGTCCGTTCGTTCCCGTCCTCTTGGGCACCGAGGTGGGCGTCTATGGCATGGCGCGCGCCTTCTGGGAGGCATATGGCGTCAAGAGCTATGCCTATGGGACGTTTCCCCTCACGCCGACGCGCCACTCCAAGTTCATCGAGCAACGCTGCGACGAGCGCTTTGCCGAGCCCGAGCGCTTCGTGGAGGTGCTCAACCGCGACGCGTCCACCTTTGGCGACGCCCTTCCGCTCGTCATCCCCTGCGGCGACGACTATTCCCTGCTGCTCTCGACGCACAAGGACGAGCTGGACCCGCGCCTGGTTCCCATCACGTCCGACGCGGGCGTCCTCGACGAGCTGAACGACAAGGCCCGCTTCTATGCCCTGTGCGAGCGCGCGGGCGTGCCCTATCCGCGCGCGGTGAGCATATCGGGCCCGCAGGACCTTCCCGACGAGCTGCCGTTCCCCTTCCCGATGGCGGTGAAGCCAACCGATGCGGCGTCGTATCGCGAGCATGAGTTCGAGGGGCAGAAGAAGGCCTTCATCATCGAGAACAGGACCATGCTCGAGGAGGTCGTGGAGCGCATCTATGCGTCGGGTTACGACGCGCAGCTGGTCGTGCAGGACTTCGTCCCGGGTGACGACTCAAACATGCGCACCATGAACGGCTACGTGCGCCAGGACGGTTCCGTTGCGCTGCTGGCGCTCGGCCGCCCCATCCTCGAGGACCCCGAACCCATGCGCATCGGCAACTACGTCGCCATCATCTCCTATGGCGACGAGGAGCTCTATGCCACGGTGGAGAAGCTCCTCTCGCACATCAACTACTTTGGCTTCTTCAATCTCGACATGAAGTACGACCCACGTGACGGCAGCTACAAGCTGCTCGACTTCAACCCGCGCCAAGGCAGGAGCAGCTTCTTTGTGACGCTGGCAGGCAACAACCTGGCCCGCTTCGTGGTGGAGGACGTGGTGGAGCACAAGGTGGGGCCTGCCGTTCACGCGAACGAGGAGTACCTGTGGGTGGGGATGTCGCGCCTGATCGTGCGTCACTACACGCCCAAGGGGGAGGGCCGCGACAAGGCGCTGGCGCTCATGCGTGCCGGCAAGGTCGGCACGACGCTCTTTGGCGCCCATGACAACGACCCCAGGAGGCTCTACCTCATGGGGCGGCTCTGGGCCAGCTACTTCAGGGACTTCAGGCGCTTCTTTGGCCATCGCGAGTTCGAGGGCTAGCTATGGTCGACGTCGAGCCCACCTTGGCGGAGCAGGTTGCCCAGGTTCCCACCGAACCGGGCTGCTACCTGTGGAAGGATGGCTCGGGCACGGTCATCTACGTGGGCAAGGCAAAGAACCTGCGCTCCCGCATGCGCCAGTACGTGACGCTTTCGGACGAGCGCGAGAAGATCCCCTTCATGATGCAGGTGGTGAGGAGCTTTGACTACGTGGTGGTCGGCTCCGAGCACGAGGCGCTCGTGCTCGAACGCGAGCTCATTGCCCAGTACCATCCCTACTACAACGTCGACTACAAGGACGACAAGAGCTACCCCTACATCGCCGTCACCGAGTCGGACGTCTTTCCCGCCATCAAG
>CADBRX010000115.1 GCA_902797175.1 uncultured Coriobacteriaceae bacterium
ACGGCCAGCGTTCTGCATGAAGTCGGAGCCGTCGGGCTCGCCGACGCCCTGGCACACGAAGGTGCTCGCAGGAATCTGGTCAGCCTGGGCGATGTCGACGCAGATGTGCGTGCGGTCAAAGAGCAGGCCGATGGCGTTGCGGATCTCGGAACGAGCGGTCTCAGCCTCAGCGGAGGCGTCGAACGCAGGAGCCGCGGGCGCAGCGGGGGTTCCGCTATCGCCACTACCGCCACCGCAGCCCACGAGGACCATGGCGCCACCTGCGACGCCAAGCGCGCCCAGGAAGCTGCGACGAGAAAGATTGGACATACTGTCTCTCCCTTCAAAAACCTTTACAAAAACGCAAGACGGTTTCAGATGGTAGCACTGCGTCATGGAGATGACCAAACACATGTGCAATTGACACGCCTTTTGCAAACGGTTTGAAACAATCGGACACCCTAGCTGGAGATAAGTTCGACAACGTGAACAGGTAAGGAGCGCGCAAGCACCCGCGTATGCCCCATCCGAACATCGAAACCTGTCGCATTCTTGGCGGCAAGAGAAGGGCGCTCCCCGTCACCATAACGGGGAGCGCCCTAGGCAGTGCGTATGGTCGCCGCAGCCCTCGCTAGGAGTTGACCTCCTCGGTGCGGTGGCATGCGCAGAAGTGACCGGGAGCCACTTCCTTGAACTCGGGCATGCTTTCGGTGCAGCGCGCCTCGGCATACTGGCAGCGCGTGCGGAACGGGCAGCCAGAGGGGGCGTTCAGCGGGCTTGGGATGTCTCCCTGCAGCGGGATGCGCTTGTTGGCGCGGGCGATCTTGGGGTCAGGGATGGGAACCGCCGAGATGAGCGACTTGGTGTAGGGGTGCAGCGGGTGGTTGTAGACCTCCTCCGCGTCGGCCAGCTCGACCATCTTGCCCAGGTACATGACGGCGATGCGGTCGGATATGTGGCGCACGACCAGCAGGTCGTGGGCGATGAAGAGGTAGGTCAGGCCCAGCTGGTCCTGCAGCTCGTCAAACATGTTGATGACCTGGGCCTGGATGGACACGTCCAACGCCGAGACCGGCTCGTCGCAGACGATGAACTCGGGGCCGACGGCAAGCGCGCGGGCGATGCCGATGCGCTGGCGCTGGCCGCCCGAGAACTCGTGGGCATAGCGGCTGGCGTGCTCGGAGTTCAGGCCCACGTGGTCCATGAGCTCGAGGATGCGCTCCTCGCGCTCCTCGCGCGTCTTGTAGAGGTGGTGCACGTCGAGGGGCTCGCCAATGATGTCGGAGACCGTCATGCGGGGGTTCAGCGAGGAGTACGGATCCTGGAAGACCATCGTGGACTTGGTGCGGTACTCCTTGAGGTCCTCCTTGGTCTTGATGGGCTTGCCGTCGTAGATGACCTCGCCGTCCGTAGGCTCATAGAGGTGCAGGATGGTGCGGCCGACCGTCGTCTTGCCGCAGCCGGACTCCCCCACCAGGCCGAGCGTCTCGCCGCGCTTGATGGTGAAGCTCACGTCATCGACGGCCTTGAGCGGCGTGGTCTTGAAGAAGCCGGTGTTGATGGGGAAGTATTCCTTGAGGTGACGGACGTCGACGAGCGGCGTCTCGGTGCCGGTGTTGTCGGCCATTACTGCTCACCGCCTTCCTCGTCGGTTGCGTCGGTTGCGTCTTGCGTCGCCGCCTCCACGGCGGCCTCGGCATGCTCGAGGGCGGCCTGGGCATCCAGCTGGGCCTTGACGTTCATCCAGCAGGAGGCCTTGTGGGTCTCGGTGATGTCCATGGACTCTGCCGCCTGGCGGATGCAGATCTTCATGGCGTTGTCGCAGCGCGGGGCGAAGGGACAGCCCTTGGGGAGGTTCAGCAGGTCGATGGGGGTGCCGGTGATGGGCTGCAGCTTCTGTCCCATGGTGTCGATCGTGGGGATGGAGCGCAGGAGGCCCTTGGTGTATTCGTGACGCGGATCGTAGAAGATCTCCTCCGCCGTGCCGCGCTCGCAGTAGCTGCCCGCATACATGACCACGATCTCGTCGCAAAGCTGGGCCACGACGCCCAGGTCGTGGGTGATCATGATGATGGCCATGCCCAGCTCCTTCTGGAGCGACTGCATCAGCTCGAGGATCTGCGCCTGAATGGTCACGTCGAGGGCCGTGGTGGGCTCGTCGGCAACC
>CADBRX010000116.1 GCA_902797175.1 uncultured Coriobacteriaceae bacterium
CCGCCGCCATCTTCCTGGCGAGTCCGGCGAGCTCCTACGTCACCGGCGTCCAGCTCCCCGTCGACGGTGGCTACACCTGCATGTAAGGTGACGCAGGCTCAGATGTAAGGGCTCGGCCCCCGCTTCCCTTCGGCTCCCCGCTTCGCGAGGTCGCCTGCGGGAAGCGGGGGCCGAGCACGTCATCGCCGGCGGTCGCTGGGCGCCTTCAAAGATTGAGGCGTCGCTCCGCTCCGCCCAGAGAGAGGGCTCACGCGCTTCGCGAGGTCGCCTGCAGGAAGCGGGGCCGGGCCACGTCATCGCCGGCGGTCGCTGGGCGCCTTCAAAGATGGTGGCGTCGCTTCGCTCTGCGCATCGTCGAGCCTGACTACGAAAAGGCCCAGGCCCTCATCCCTGGCCACATCTGGTATACAGACAACCAGCGCTTCGAGAAGGAGATCCACCGCTGTGCCTTGCTTGATGCACAGGGCCTCCTTCGGGAGGCCCTTAATCTTGTATACTGTATACAAATCATCAAGCGGGGAGGTTTGCATGCCTACGGTTGTCATCTCAGGTCGCGTGGACGAGGATGTCAAGCTGCGTGCCGACGCCATCATCCGTGCGGCAGGGTCCACGGTGAACAACGTCATCAACGACGTGTGGCAGACGATTGTCTCCACCGGGCAGCTGCCCGTTCCTCCTTCCGTCATCGACGAACAGAAGGAGAAGCGTGCCGTCCTCGCCTCGTTCATGGAGTGGTTCGATGAGCTGCCGCCTCAAAACGAGGCCTTTGAGCACATGACCGATGACGAGATTCTCGCAGGTAGGGTGGACGACTATGCATAGGCTCCTTCTCGATACCAACATCTTGCTCGATGCGGTCTCGCCCAACAGGCCTGAGCAGCGTGAGACGCACCGTCTGCTTGCCCGCTGCAATGGTGATGGAGACATGGGTATCGCCTGCGGCCTTTCGCTCAAGGACGTCTACTACGTCATGAACAAGCGCTTTGACGAGCCTACGGCGCGCAAGGCCGTCGAGTGGCTCGCCAAGCTACTCGTCATCGGGTCCATCAGCGCCGAGGAGTGCGTTGACGCGCTTGGATCCAACGAGCCAGACTTCGAGGACGGCCTCATCAGGTCGTGCGCTGAGCTCAACGATTGCGACTTCATCATCTCGCGCGACAAGGACGCGTTTGCCGGATCAACCGTGCGGTGCGTCACTTCGAGGGAGTACCTCACGAAGGTGGCGCAGCAGGACGAGAAGCGCCTGGGCTTCGAGTGGTAATGCGAGAAGGCCGACCCTCTTCTTGGCTGAGGCCACCTGCGCGGCCCACGCGAAGTCAGCGTCGGTCACAAACTCGGGTGCGCGGATAGCAGATACCCACTGATGGCGCCTAGCGCCTGTCACGCACCATGATGGTCATCCAAACCTGCTGCTCGGGCGTTGCCTGAAGATCAACGTTGGTCACATACGCCTCGAGCACATCTTTATGGCCAAAGCGAATGAGCTGCGCTACCAGGTAGTTCTGCCTTCTGGGCACAAAGCCGATCTTGGTCTTCTTGTAGTACACGGCAACGGCGTTTGGATCGTAGGGGTTGTCGAACTCTGCCTTGAGCCTTAACTTGCTGCCGGGCCTGAGCTTGCCGAGCACGGTAAACCCATTCCAATGCGAAAAGCCTGCAACGTTGGAGTCGATGATGCGGCGGCTGGGATCGTAGGTGGCCATGATAGGCTCCTTTCTGTCGTTGACCCCATGATGCGGTGCTCACCGGACAAAAAAGGGCAGGGGATACTGAGCCAATCGTCCTTTGGAAGCTCTTCTTTTGCAAAACCGCAGGATTTGAGTTGAGAAATGCTTCCAAAGGACGATTGGAAAACTACAAACCACCTCTACTTGGCCAATCTGGGTCATCCGTACGGTCGTACAGCCTGTCGGATGACCCTGTAGCGCATGCCTGGCACCAGTCGTCAAGCGAGCGTGTTACCATCCAACCAGGGCAAGTCGACAGAGAGGGGATCCTATGGCAGAGCAGTGGTGGCAGCGTGCGGTGGTGTATCAGGTCTATCCCAAGAGCTTCCAGGACAGCAATGGCGACGGCATCGGTGACATCCCGGGCATCACGAGCCGCCTGCCGTATCTCGCAAAGCTTGGCGTGGACGTCATCTGGCTCAGTCCCGTCTACGCAAGCCCCATGGACGACAACGGCTACGACATCAGCGACTACCGCGCCATCGCGCCGGTCTTTGGTACCATGGAGGACTTCGACACGATGCTTGCCACGGCGCACGGCCTGGGTATCAAGATCGTGATGGACCTCGTGGCCAACCACACCTCTGATGAGCACTGGTGGTTCAAGGAGAGCCGCAGCGGCCGAGACAACCCGTACCGCGATTACTACTACTGGCGTGATCCCGTCGACGGCCATGAGCCCTCCAACATGGGTGGCATCTTCGGCGGGAGCATCTGGCAGTGGGACGAGGCCACCCAGCAGTATTACCTGCATTGCTTCTCGGTCAAGCAGCCTGACCTCAACTGGGAGAACCCGCGCGTGCGCGACGAGGTCTACAGCCTCATGGACTTCTGGCTTGCCAAGGGCGTGGATGGCTTCCGCATGGACGTCATTGGCATGATCGCCAAGGACACGACCTTCCCCTCGGGCGAGCCGGGACCCACGGGCTACTCGTCGCTGAACCCGCTCATCCAGGACGAGCGCGTGCATCCGTGGCTCCAGGAGATGCGCCAGCGCGTTCTCTCACGCTACGACACCATGACGGTGGGCGAAGTGAGCGGCGCCACGGTCGAGACGGCCAAGAAGTACGCGAACCTGGACGGCAGCGAGCTCTCCATGGTCTTCCAGTTCGAGCATGTGGGGCTGACGGGAAGCCCCGAGCGAGGCAAATGGGTCACCGACAAACCCCGCCTCGTCGACCTCAAGCGCGTCTTTGACCACTGGGAGACGGGCCTCGAGGGCGTGGCGTGGAACAGCCTCTTCTGGGACAACCATGACCAGCCCCGCGCCGTGAGCCGTTGGGGCAACGATGCTCCCGAGTGGCGCGAGCTATCCGCAAAGATGCTTGCCACTTGCCTGCATCTCATGAAGGGAACGCCCTATATCTACCAGGGCGAGGAGCTCGGCATGACCAACTATCCCTTTGAGGACATGAGCCTCATTGACGACCTCGAGGCGCACGATGCCTACCGCATGCTCACGCAGGACTGCGGGTGCACGCATGAGGAGGCCATGGCTGCCATGCGCGAGATCTGCCGCGACAACGCGCGCACCCCCATGCAGTGGGACGCGAGCGCTCTTGCGGGATTCACCACGGGCGACCCCTGGCTTCCGGTGAACCCCAACACGGCCACGATCAACGCCGCGGCGCAGGAGGATGACCCGACCTCCGTCTTTGCCCACTACCAGCGGCTCATTGCCCTTCGCCACGAGAGCGACCTGGTCGTGCACGGCACCTTCAGGTTGCTTCTGCCCGACAGCGAGGAGCTCTTTGTCTACGAGCGCGCGCTGGGAGACGAACGCATGCTCGTGGCCTGCAACTTCTGCGACCATGACGTGCCGTTTGAGGTTCCCGCGAGCTACGAGGGCGCCGAGCGGCTCGCCCAGAACTACGACACGGCAGGGAAGGAGGGCATCCTGCGCCCCTACGAATGCTTTGCCCTGCTCATCGCCAGCAAGTAGCATCGTTCCGACACTTAGGGGTGGGACCCTTTTGCGCTGTAGCGCAAAAGGGTCCCACCCCTAAGTGTCACCGACCAAGGGCTTTTCGCGCTTCAGCCAACAGGGGCTATGTCGAGCGAGAGGCTCTTGGTCGGTAATTCTGCGTTGAACTTGGTCCCATTTGTTGTCCAGTTAGGGTCTATACTCAAACAAAGGTCTTACAAAGGTCTTACGGGGGAAGGGATACGCGCATGGCGGAGCGGGCGTTGCACGGTGTCAACCTCACGGGTTGGCTCACGCTTGAACCGTGGGTCACGCCCGAGCTCTTTGCCGACTCTGGCGCGCTTGACGAGCCGTCGCTTGTTTCCGCGCTGGGGCGCAAACGCTACCGTGCCCTTGTCAGGAAGCACCGCGAGGAGTTCTTTGAAGAGGCTGACTTCATGCACATCGCCTCGCGCGGCTTCAATGCCGTGAGGCTTCCCGTGCCCTGGTATGTCTTTGGCTCGCGCGGCCCCGAGTGCGGCCCGTATACGGGCTGCATCGACTACGTGGACCTTGCCTTCGATTGGGCCGAGGAGTATGGGCTCAAGGTCGTGATTATGCTCGCCGCATCCCCTGGCGCTGCCGATGCGGCCAAGGTGACCATTGACGGGAGCCTCGACTTCCGCGACTACAAGGATGCCCTGGTAGAAGTCGTCTCTGGCCTCTCGCGGCGCTATGCCATGCGTGAGGGCTTCTTTGGCATGGAGGTTCTCGGCTCGCCGTCGGTCCAGCGCCGTCATTGGCTCCAGGTCATCGATGGCGTCCAGATCCATACGCTGCGCAACTACTATCGCGACGCCTACCATGCGGTCCGCAGGGCGGGTGGGGACGATCCCGTGGTCATCCTGCCCGATGCGGGCGTGCCCGATGCCTGGCGCCACTTTATGGCCCAGAGCCGCTACCAAAACGTCTGGCTTGACTGCAGCTTCACGCATCTGGATGGCGTGCGCCACACGGCCTCTGGGCCCTCCGGCGCTCGCCGTCTGGCGGACGAGGCGCGCAAGCAGCTCGTCAAGGCGCGCAAGAGCGGCCTTCCCACCATGGTGGGCGCCTGGTCGGGCGCGCTGCCGTATGCGGATTCGCTCATGACGCCCGAAGGCCGCATCGCGCTCGAGCGGGTGTTCATCTCGGAGCAGCTTGCCGTGTATCGTGACTGCCCCGCATGGTTCTTCGAGACCTGGAAGACGAGTGGCCGTCTCTCTGGCTGGGATGCGCGCGTCTCGCTTGCCACGTTCGAGCGAAGGATGCTCGACTGATGGCAGGCGGCACCATGTCGGGCGGCGTCCTTTCTATGGTGGGGACGCCCATTGGCAACCTCGGTGACGCCTCGCCGCGCGTTGTGGAGACGTTGCGCGGCGCCGACCTCCTCCTCTGCGAGGACACCCGTGTCACCTCCAAGCTGTTGTCCCACTTTGGGATACGCCTTCCGCTCAAGCGCGCAGACGAGAACGTCCTGTCAGAGCGCATTCCCGAGGTGCTCGAGCGCCTTGAGGCGGGCGAGCGGGTGGCGTTTGTGTCTGACGCCGGCATGCCCGGCGTGTCTGACCCTGGCCAGCGACTGGTTGACGCCGCCCTGGAGGCGGGCCTTCGCGTGGAGGTCATCCCTGGCCCCTCCGCCGTCACCTGTGCGCTCGTGGCATCGGGGCTTCCCATGGAGCACTTCTTCTTTGAGGGCTTTCTCCCGCGCAAGAAGGGTCCCATGGCGCAGCGTCTTCACGAGCTTTCGGCCGTCCCCGGGGCGCTCGTGTTTTATGAGTCTCCCCGACGCGTCGTGGCAACGCTTGCCGTGATGGCAGAGGTCTTTCCCGGGCGCCGCATCGCGCTCGTGCGCGAGCTCACCAAGCTGCACGAGGAGGTCGTGCGCGGGCTGACTCGCCAGGTCGCAGATGAGCTTGCCGCGCGTGACGAGGTCAAGGGAGAGTGCGTGCTCGTGCTCGAAGGCCCCGTGGCAGGGGAGGAAGACCAAGCGCAGGCAGAGGCACAGACGCGCTCGCTTGACGAGGCCATTGCCGAGGGACTGGCGGCTGGTGAGCGGGCAAGTGCCTTGGCAAAACGCCTTGCCAAGGCCTACGGCATTTCCCGTGCCGATGCCTACGACTTGATTGCCTCCTCCGGCAGATAGAAAGCATGCAGCTTGCCCTCTTCTTGGCACATCGCTTTTGGTGCGGCTCTACGGTGGCAGAGGTGATACACTAGAAAAGTTGCAACAACCTTCGTCATCAGGAGGAGTTCATGGCAGACAAGCCCAGCTTCTACATCACGACCCCCATCTACTACGTCAACGCCGCGCCGCACCTCGGCACCGCCTACTGCACGATCCTGTGCGACGTCATGGCTCGCTACAAGCGCTCCATGGGCTTTGACGTCAAGTTCCTGACCGGCCTCGACGAGCACGGCGAGAAGGTCCAGCGCGCTGCGGAGGAGCACGACATGACCCTGCAGGCGTGGTGCGACAGCCTTGCGCCTGCCTTCCATGAGATCTGGAACACGCTCGAGATCTCCAACGACGACTTCATCCGCACGACGGAGGAGCGCCAGATCAAGGCCGTCCAGGACCTCTGGAACCGCATGAAGGAGGCCGGCTACATCTACAAGGGCAGCTATGACGGCTGGTACTGCGTGCCCGAGGAGACCTACTTCACCGAGACGCAGGTTGCCAAGTCCGACGAAGAGCATGGCGTGGAAGGCCAGCACCTGTGCCCCGAATGCCAGCGTGCGCTGCAGCGCGTGAAGGAAGAGAGTTGGTTCTTCAAGCTGTCTGCGTTCCAAGACCGCCTGCTCGCACTCTACGACGAGCATCCCGACTTCGTGATGCCCGACTTCCGCATGAACGAGGTTCGCACGTTCGTGGAAAGCGGCCTGCGCGACATCTCGGTGAGCCGTACCAGCTTCGACTGGGGCATCCCGGTTCCGTTTGATGACAAGCACGTGACCTACGTGTGGTTCGACGCCCTTCTTAACTACGCGACGGCCGTGGGATTTGGCGACCCCGAGATGGCGGATGAGTTCGCACGCCGTTGGCCAGCCCAATACAACGTGGTGGGTAAGGACATCATTCGCTTCCACTGTGTCATTTGGCCCGCAATGCTCATGGCCATTGGCGAGGCCCTGCCCGAGCACGTGTTTGCGCACGGCTTCCTCATGGTGCGCGACGACGAGACGGGCCAGACCCGCAAGATGTCCAAGTCGCTGGGCAACGCCATCGCCCCGCAGGACGTCATCGACCTGCTCGGTGTCGAGGGCTATCGCTACTACTTCATGACCGACTGCGTGCCGGGCGAGGACGGCGGCATCTCCTTCGGCCGCATGGAGCAGGTC
>CADBRX010000117.1 GCA_902797175.1 uncultured Coriobacteriaceae bacterium
CCCTCAACCATTACTATAATGTCTCAGGTGTGCATCGCCCGATGTGTGTCCCGACGAGAGGCTGCGTATGACAAAACAGACCAGGAGGTTGCTGTGCTGCGTGTTGGCATTTGCCACCGCACTGCTGCTGGTCCCGCGCGTGGCCAGGGGTGATGAGGAGTACTGGTACGACGGCACCACGTACTACGACGACTCCACCTACTACGACGACACCACCTACGAGGACGCCTCCTACTACGACGAGTCGGCATACGCCTACGATGAGTCGTACGAGGACTATGGCTACACCTACGAGGAGGACTATTCCTCCGACGGCTACGTCTCCGAAGAGTCATCCGATGACTACGCCTCTTCAGGCGTGGATGCCTCTGACCCGGATACGTGGGACTTCGTCAATTCAAAAGGCTATTCGGTCGAGGGCGGCACGAGGCTCTTTGGCATTGACGTGAGCGAGTGGAACGCCCAGATCGACTGGGAGCGCGTCCAGGCCGACGGCGTCGACTTCGCGATCCTCAAGTGTGGCGGGTCCGACTGGTGGGGCGGCGGCTGCTACGCCGACTCCGAGTTTGAGCGCAACGCCAAGGAGTGCGAGCGCCTGGGCATCCCGTATGGCGTGTACTTCTTCTCTACGGCGGACAACGCGTTAGAGGCGGCCATCGAGGCCAAGTTCGTGAGCACCATGCTCGTCGGGCTCAACCCCACACTTCCCATCTTCCTCGACCTCGAGCTCGAGGAGCTCTCTGACCCCGAGTGCGCCGGGCTGCTCACCGAGGTCTCCCAGACCTTCTGCGGCATCATGGAGGCAGCCGGGTGGCATCCTGGCATCTATGCGAGCTACAGCTGGTGGGAGTACCTGCTGGTCGACCCCTGCTTTGACAACTGGGCAAAGTGGATTGCCGCATATGATGGCACCTTTGACCACGAGGGCGCACAGTGCTGGCAGTTCTCGCACTCTGGCTGGGTCGATGGCATCGACTGGCCCGTCGACCTGAACTACTGGTTCCTGTAGGGAGCGCTCGGGGCCAGCGGGCACTGCGGTCGCGACGCTATGTGATATCCGTCGATATCGATCGATGCGCTCCACGCGGGGCTTGCTCTGCTACAATTCCCAAAGATGCGTTTCGCGCGTCCCTGTTTGCATGACTCACATTGCTCGTTTGTCCCGTTACGAAGGAGAGCTTTTACTATGTCAGACCTTCTCGATCAGCTTATTACCCCTGAGGTGCGCATGGTCCTCTACCTCATGGTGGCCTGCCTCGTGATGCTCTATGTCCTCTCCATCGTGTACGTCATCCGCGACGCACAGCGCCGTGGCGCCGAGCCCTGGTGGCTCTGGGCCGTCATCTCGGTCATTCCCATCGTCGGGCTTCTGGCCTACGTCATCCTTCGTCCGAGCTCCTACCTCGTTGACCGCGAGGAGCAGGACCTCGACATCGCCCTACGCGAGCACCAGCTCTCGCACTACGGCATCTGCCCCAAGTGTGGCGCTCCCATCGACCGCGACTTCATCGTCTGCCCGATCTGCAACACGCAGGTCCGCAACGTCTGCCCGACCTGCCACCGTCCGCTGAACGCAGACTGGAAGGTCTGCCCCTACTGCCGCACCCGCATTCAGTAGGCCGCACCACAAAAGACCATGTGCGCGACGTCCTTTGGGGCGTCGCGTTTTTTGTTTGGCCACCGGGGTCCCAAGGTGGGACGGCCGAACGAAACGCAACACTGCAGTGGACATGAGGCACGAGTTTTTGGAGTGTCACATTTCGTTTCTTGGTGCCGTCTGTCGGACCGTACGGGGAGTTTGGGGGCAGAGCGTCGGCCTTCTCGCCGCGTGTCCGCATCCGATGTGGCAACATGCCATATGAAGTCTGAAAGCAACGGCTATCGTTTTATTTCTGCATGACGACCCCAGAAGGAGGAACGACATGTTTTGTCCCAACTGCGGCGCAGAGGTGCAGCAAGGCCAGAAGTTCTGCATGAGCTGTGGCTACAAGCTTGTGACGGACGAGGCGAGCGCGCCTGCCGCGCCCGAGCCCGCCGAGGCTCCTGTCGTGGAGGCTGGGGAGGTCGCGGAGCCCTCGGCTCCCGCGCCCGGGCCCGCCGAGGTGACGGCCGCGGAGGCGCCCGAGCCCGCCGATGCTCCCGTGCCCGAGGGTGCCGAGGTAACGGCAGCGGAGGCGCCCGAGCCCGCCGAGCCCCTTGAGCCGGTCGAGGTCGTCCTTCCCGAATCCAAGGCTGCCGAGGAAGCGGAGGCGGCACTCTTTGAGGTTGTCGAGGCCGTCAAGCACGAGGTCATCAGCCCCGAGCCCAAGGCGACGGGCGTCGTGGTCGAGCGCATCGACCTGAGCTCGATCAACGCGGCGGACAGCCCTGCGCCTTCCGAGGCCGATGAGACGCTCGTTGTGCCGGCGCCCGCGACGACGGTCATCCCGCAGGCGGAACCTCCGCGCGATGCCGTTGGCCAGCAGCCGGCCGCCCCGGTTCCCCCTCAGGGCGTCGACGCCACGTTGGTGCAGCCCATCCCTCAGCCGGTGTCCGACCCTGCCCCCGTGACCGGCTCGTCGAGCGCCGGTGCGCAGGGGAGCTACGGCGCCCCTCCTGCCGCCGCGTACACGCCGCAGGTGGTCCCTGCGCAGGCTGCCAAGAAGAAGGCCTGGTACTCGTCGCCCGTCGTGGCCGTGCTCGCGGGCCTCGTCGCCTTCGGTGCCGCGGCGAGCATCGCGTTTCGTGCGGTGGGGGGACTCATCTCGTCCGGTGGCTCCCACACGGAGCCCAGCCCCATCGAGGAGGTCAAGCTGGACGAGGACGAGCTCGAGTCCGTGAGCGAGGACCTCTCGGACGTCTTCGAGCAGATCGAGAGCAGCACCCCCGAGAAAGACAGCGGCTCCGCCCCTGCCTACCAGGGCTCGGAGGGGGAGTATCTCGAGTCCCATGGCTACCCGACACTCCTGGCGTTCATGGAGCTCTCGGGCAAGGACCTTGCGAGCCTCGTGGAGTCCAACGGCTACTTCTTCTATGACCAGGACGACTCCCACGTCTTTGCGAAGCGTGACGGCTCGATCGTCTTCAACGTCCTGACGGATAGCGGCTACCTTGACCAGGACGACTACGAGGACTTCAGCGCGGGCGGAAAGGACGAGGGGGCCATCTTCATCGCCGTGCTCGAGGGCTTTGACTCGCCTGACGCTGTGCTTGACGGCATGGCAAACTGCGTCATCTCGGAGCGCAAGGCCGTGAGCGACAAGGAGACGGTGGCGGTCGTCTACGGGCCCTCCATGCGTGAGTACCTTGTCGACATCTACGACGTGGAGGACGGCGACTACGAGATCGACCTCTACAGCCCCGAGGCCATCGAGTTCGGCTTCTTTGACGTGGTAAACGAGGGCGAGTTCGGAACGACCGCAAGCGAGGTCCTGAAGAACTTCAACGGCTAGCCAGACTGCGTCTTGACTTGCGGTGGACGCTCCCTTTGACTCATCTTGACTCACAAGGGAGCGTCCCTTGCGAGTCAGAAAAAGGTACGTGTGGACAAGCGGCGGCAAGTCGCTGTAGAATCATTAGCTGTTGCAACGCATGAAAGGTTTGCCAGATGAACGTTGCGCCCCTCTGCCAAGGATGGGCGCTTTTTCCTGCGAAGAACGCATCCGTCTCTGCCCGAACCTTTCCACCACGGAGGAGAACCCCATGAAGATCCTGTACAACGACGGCCACGTGGCAGACTGCCCCGAGGGCGAGGAGCTCCACGTCATTCGTCACAGCGCCTCGCACATCCTTGCGCAGGCCATCAAGCGCCTGTATCCCGAGGCTGACTTTGGCTATGGCCCCGCCACGGACAACGGCTTCTACTACGACATCGACCTGCCCGAGGGCGTCAAGATCTCTGAGGAGGACTTCCCGGCGATCGAGGCCGAGATGCGCAAGATCTGCAAGGAGAACCTCAAGTTTGAGACCTACGAGCTCCCGCGCGAGGAGGCCATCGCCCACATGGCCGAGCGCGGCGAGAAGTACAAGGTCGAGCACATCGGCGACCTTCCCGAGGATGCCCGCATCACCTTCTTCAAGCAGGGCGAGTACGTCGACATGTGCGTGGGCCCGCACCTCACCTACACCAAGGCCCTCAAGGCCTTCAAGCTCACGGGCGTGTCTGGTGCCTACTGGAAGAACGACGCCAACAACAAGATGCTCACCCGCATCAATGGCGTCGCCTTCCGCAGCAAGGACGAGCTTGCCCAGTGGGAGCACATGCGC
>CADBRX010000118.1 GCA_902797175.1 uncultured Coriobacteriaceae bacterium
ACCCAGCGGGCGGCGTAAGCAGCGGAGCGGTCCACCTTGGTGGGGTCCTTGCCGGAGAAGCAGCCACCGCCGTGAGGGGCGCTGCCGCCGTAGGTATCCACGATGATCTTCCGACCGGTGAGGCCGCTGTCACCCTGAGGGCCGCCGATGACGAACCGGCCGGTGGGGTTCACATAGATCTTCGTATTCTCGTCCAGCAGTTCTGCGGGAATGGTGGGCTTGATGACCATATCGATCATATCCTTGCGGATCTGCTCCAGCGTCACCTCGGGGCTGTGCTGGGTGGAGAGCACCACAGTATCCACACGGATGGGCTTCTCGCCGTTATACTCCACAGTGACCTGAGTCTTGCCGTCAGGCCGCAGATAGTTCACAAGTCCGGTCTTGCGGACCTCAGTGAGCTTCCGGGCCATTTTATGAGACAGAGAAATAGGCAGGGGCATCAGCTCCGGGGTCTCGTCGCAGGCGTAGCCGAACATCATGCCCTGATCACCGGCGCCGTTATCCAGTTCGGCCTCGCCGGATTCCTTGGCCTCCAGAGACTTGTCCACGCCCAGAGCGATATCGCTGGACTGCTCGTCGATGTTGGAAATAATACCGCAGGTATCGCAGTCAAAGCCGTACTTGGCGCGGTCGTAGCCAATGCGCCGCAGCGTGTCGCGGACGATCTTCTGCACGTCCACATAGGCCTGGGTCCTGATCTCACCCGACACGACGACGGTCCCCGTCGTCACGAAGGTCTCGCAGGCGCAGCGCACGTTGTCCACGCATGCCGGCACGCCCGTGGGCGAGATGTAGCCCTCGGACTCGAGGCGCGCCTCCTTGGCCAAGATGGCGTCGAGCACCGCGTCAGAGATCTGGTCGCAGATCTTGTCGGGATGCCCCTCCGTCACGGACTCCGAGGTAAAGAGGTAGTTTCTTCCTGCCATGGCACGTTTCCCTTCTCCCGCAACCGCGGGTCTTGGGGCATGAAAAAGCCCCCAGCTCATGGGGGCATCGTTTGGCCGCGCTGCTCCCCGTCTTCCAGGCCACGTGGCGCGCGGCCTGCCGAGAATTGGCACCGTTCCCGTGCGGGTGGTTGCCGGAGCGTCATAGGGCTCGGTCCCTCAGCTCTATGCGTCCCTTGTTTGGGACGCCTCTTGACGAGCACCTCAACAGTACCGTATCGATGCGGCACTGTAAACAGACAAAGAAGCCAACGTGTTGGCCTTTGCCATGTCATACTAGGAATACGAAGGTCATACATGGAAAGGTCTTGGGGTGGCTCCGAGCATCACATCTTCCACACGCGACGAACGTCTTGCCTATGTGCGCAAGCGCTACGTATGCATCGCTGACTGTGACGCCTGCGGCATCTGCGCCCTCTTTCATGGAAGGGACCCTGAGGACGCGCTCGCAGACTACATCGACGGCAAGGAGGAGCTGCCTCAGGTCGTCATGAAGTACCGCCGTTAGGGACTGACGACCATGGCTGCTTCTACCAAGAAACATACGGTCATTGGTCTCGCCTTCATCCTGAGCGTCGTCATTGCGGCGGGCATCCTGCTTGGCCTCGCAGACCTGCAGCTGGAGCAAAAGGCCGATGTCGCGCCGCCAGACCCGCCCGTTCCCAGCGCGGCCATCATCTCGCGCAACCTTGCCCCCTGGCTTCCCCAGATTCCCCAGGAGGCGGAGCAGAAGGCCTACCGGTGGGCACGTAGCAGGGCGCAGGCCAAGCTCCAGACCGTGATGGTCGTGCCACGAGAGCCCCTTGCCTTTGGCCCCTGGACGGCAGCATGGGACCCTGACCTTGAGGAGGGCCCACCAGACGGAAGCCTGGCGGAGTGGGACGTGGACTACTACATCACGCACAACTGGTCGTCCTATGGCGTCGACATCCTCGACATGCAGCCGGGCGACACCGTCACGGTAAACGACGTGACGATCGAGGTAGAGGGTATCTTTGACTACCCCAAGCAGAGCATCCTTGACGAGGTCATCGCGCTGGTGGGAGACGCGACGGTGCTCCAGACCTGCGTGCCAGGCGTGGACTACAACCGCATCGTCTACGGCTGGCCAACCACCTGACTCAAAGGGGTGGGACCCTTGTGAGTCATTTTGACTCACAAGGGTCCCACCCAATGTCACTTAGTTAGCGTCCCGGCGCGCCTCCCTGGCACCCTGCGGAAACCCGGCCGAGGGCATTGCGCTCAACGATCCGG
>CADBRX010000119.1 GCA_902797175.1 uncultured Coriobacteriaceae bacterium
CGAGCCGTCCTCCTGGCGGTCGTACTGCGTAAAGACGAGGTTCCAGAACTCGAGGTAGCGGTCGCCGTCGTCGCCAGGAGCCTCGCCCTCGAACTCCGGGCCCTGGTCAAAGTAGATCTCGGAGCAGGGGCCGCAGGGGCCGGTGGGGCCGGCCGCCCAGAAGTTGTCCTCCTCGCCCAGACGAGTGATGTGGTCATACTCAACGCCGTGGGAGTGCCACAGCTCGATGGCCTCGTCGTCGTCGCGGAAGACGGTCATGTACAGACGGTCCTTGGGAAGTCCCAGGTGCTCGTCGCTCGTGATGAACTCCCATGCCCAGGCGATGGCGTCGGCCTTGGAGTAGCCGCCAAACGAGAAGTTGCCCAGCATCTCAAAGAAGGAGAGGTGGCGCGAGTCGCCGATGTTGTCGATGTCGCCCGTGCGCACGCACTTCTGGCAGGAGCAGGCGCCGATCTCGGGCATGGTCTTGATGCCCTGGTAGTACTCCTTGAACTGGTTCATGCCTGCGTTGGTGAGCAGAAGCGACGGGTCGTCGGGGACGAGCGACGAGGACGGGTAGAGCTTGCAGCCCTTTGCCTCAAAGAAGTGCAGGAAGTCGTCACGGATCTCTGCCGTCGTCATGGTCTTGTAGTCGGTGGTCATGGTTCTCCTCGCATGTGGTGCGGAAACGTCCAACTTATTGAGTCTATCACAGTTGGAAACCACCACATGATGGCCACGTAGACTCGCAGGGGATGCGCCCCTTGAGCCACATTGGCTCAAGGGGCGCATCCCCTGCGCGTTGCGACATTGCTTTATGCTTCGCTCTCCAGCCGCTCCTGCACACGACGCAGGGCACGACGCAGGAGGCGCGAGACCTGGACCTGCGAGATCCCGAGCTTGTCGGCAATCTCGACCTGCGTGAGGCCGTCCACGAAGCGCATGCGGATCGCCTCCTGCTCACGCGGGGAGAAGGTCGAGATGGTCTCCTCGATGACCATGCGATCGTCGGACGAGACGAGCTCGGAATCCTCCGTGGCAAAGCGGTCGATGACCGACGGGGCGTCATCGTCCTCGTTTGCCCCGCCGCCCTCGAGCGGGACGGCGGAATAGGCGCTCGACGACTCCATCGCCTCGAGCACCTCGTCGACGCTCGCGCCGATCTTCGTGGCAAGCTCCTCCACGGTCGGGGTGCGGTTGAGCTCGCTCGTCAGCTCGTCAGTTGCCTGGTTGACCTTTGCGGAGAGCTCCTGAAGGCGCCTGGGGACGCGGACCGACCAGCCCTTGTCACGAAAGTGGCGCTTGATCTCGCCCATGATGGTGGGCGTGGCAAAGGTCGTGAACTCGAGCCCCCGCTCGGGATCGAAGCGGTCGATGGCCTTGATGAGGCCGAGCGAGCCGACCTGCACGAGGTCCTCCATCGGCTCGCCACGGTTCTTGAACTTGGATGCGAGGTAGCGCACGAGGTTGAGGTGGCTCTCTATGAGCTGCTCACGCGCCTCCTCGTCACCGTCTTGCTTGTAGCGCCGGAAGAGCTCGCGCGTGCGGTCCTTGTCCCAGGCAAGCCTGCCATGGCCCAGACGCGCGGAACGACGTAGGCGGCGGCGCTCGGCGGATGCGTCAGCTGACATGCGCAGAGACCTTCTTGACGATGGTGAGCTCGCTGCCGTCCTCCGAGACGCCAAAGTCATCGCATACGGCAGAGAGCAGCAGCTCTATGAGGTCAAGGTCGGCGTTGTCCTCCGCGTCGGCCGTGCCGAGCGTGAAGCCCATGCGGACCTTCTCGGGTGACAGCTCGAACGAGACGTCGCACGTCTCGGGCGCGGTCGCGCAGGCATAGACGAAGCCCTCCTCCGCGGCCATGCGCACGTCCTCGACGTCGTCGACGTCCATCTCGCAGAGAACGGCGAGGTTGGACGCGGTCATGCGCACCACGCGGGCAAAGGACGCCACCGCGGGAACGCGAAGGCAGACGGAGTCAGAGCCCATGGAAGCCCCCTACTCGGCGTCAGAGCCGTAGGTCACGTAGCCGTTGTCGGCCGGTGCGGCGGGGATGGGATCCTCCACGGGGGCGGGAGCGGTCGTCTCGGCAAGCGCGGCGGCAGACTGCGCGGCGGCGCGCCCCGTGATGCGGTTCACTGCTGCGGCAACGCCGTTGGCGGCCGTCGCGGCGACGTTCTTGACGGAGTCGGTGACCGACGTGGCCGTGTCACCCACGGACGAGACGTCCCCCAGGATGTGGTTGACGTGACCGAGCGAGCCGTTGGCCTCGTCCAGGGTCACCTCGAGCTGCTCCATGAGGGGCTGGATCTCCTTGACGGAGGGCTGGATGTCGTCCATCAGGCCATCGACCTTGCCGATGATGGGCTGCACCTGGCCGATGGTGTCGTTTGCCGTGGTGGTGAGCTCGTCGATGGTCGTGCGGGCCTTGCGGATGGTCAGGGCGAGCTCGACGATTGCCCAGATCCCCGCCGCTACGAGCACGATGAGGGCGATGTTCAGGGGTGTGGCTTCAAATGTCATGATGGCGTTCCTTATCCTCGTGTGTGAGCGACCACGATGGCGCGTGCTCGCATTTGGGTTCATTCTACCCATTTGGAAGAGAAAGCATGCGCGACGCCCTCCCGCCTCGCGCCAAAAGGCTGCGATGCGGGAGGGTTCCCATCAGCTCCCCACGCAAAGAGCTCATCCGCGCCGGTGGAGCAGGGCGCGTATCACGGCCCCCAGCGCGCCCATGACGACAAGAAGCTCCGGCACGAGCGTCGTCACAAAGAGCCCCGACGCCTCCCTCTGGACCATGCGATGGGCATAGTCGCTCACCTTGATGGTGACCTTCCGCGCCGCAAAGGAGCGTGCCGGGATGCGGAAGGAGAAGAGGCCCTCCCCGACGAGCTCCCCCTCTGCCAGCTCCCGGCCCTCGTGCAGGACGGGCACCCGCTCTCCGTCTACGTACACCTCAACGTCATTCCCACGGGTGATGGCATCCAAGACACGAAATGACGCCTCGAAGGAGGCGTGAGGGGCAATGTGGCTCGGCAGGTCCACGTCCTCGAGGGAGGGACCAAGCTCGTCGAGGGTGAAGGAAGCGGTCGCGACCTTTGCAGTGGCCTCGGACCGGGTGCGGTCCGAGGACCAGAACTCCGCGGTCGTGTTTGCGTTTCCCGCACGGTCGTCCGACGTCACGTTGACGCGATAGGTCCCCTGTCCTCCATCGCCGACGTCAGAGCTGCTCCCCTGACCAAAGTTGGCGCTTCGGATGGTGTAGACGTACTCCGCCCATCCATGGTGGAGCGGGTCCCGCTCACCCTCTTCTAGCCCGAAGCCGTCCTCCCCGTCGTCGTCACGCTCTATGACGCTCGTCCTGTTTGCAAACTCCTTGAGAACGCTCCTTCTGCCCTCGGGGTCCGCGCCGCTCACGTTGACCTCGTGCACCGTGATGGTCGGAGGGCTGTCCAGGATGGGGTTGTCGGAAAGGTCGACCTCCCTGCCTTCCTCACGGGCCGTCACGAAGAAGTTCGACCCAAACCGGTTGACGGAAAACGTGATGGACGCCATCGCCTCATTGCCCGCGAGGTCGCATGCGCGCGCGTCAATGGTATACACGTCGTCGACGTTGACGTCGTAGGAGGGGCCGCCGTCGCCATCGGTCCTCCCAAAGTCCTCGTATGCGACCGCCCAAGACCTCTTGCCGCCCACAACGTCATGGGGAAACGCCTCGGTGACCTCCCCCACCTTGTACCCCCTGACCGAAAGCGAGATCGACTCCCCGTCAAGCTCGCGGTCATCCGTCAGCGTGACGGCAGGAGCCACCACGGCGTTGTATGCGCCGCCTGACTCGAGGGTGGTTTCCACCAGCTCCCCGCCCACCACACGCTGCGCCACGCCCCCAAAGCTGATGGCAGGAGGGGTCGAGTCAATCACAAACTCAGGCTCGCTGACCGTGTTGGCGGCGTTTCCCGCCCTGTCCCTTCCGCTCACCACAAGAGAGTGGGGTCCGCCCTCCCCAAAGCTGACCGTGCACGTATGCACGTCCCCCTCGCTCCGCCATGTGCCCACGGTGCCAGAAGTCTCTATGTCCATGAGCGCTGGGTCAAAGTTGTGCTCATGGACGACGATGGTCGCAACGCGTTCGGCGTTGAAGTACCGGCCGTCGCGTGCCTTGCCCCCATCAAAGGACAGGGAGATCACGGGCGCTGTCTTGTCGATGGTGAACTCATCCACACGCTCTGCCGCAGAGACGTTTCCCGCCATGTCGACGAGCTGGGCCTCGACGACGTAGTGCCCATCCTCGCCAAAGAGATGCTCAAAGGAGTAGCTTGTCCCCGCGCCCGCAAAGAGCGCGGCGCCGACCTCGATGCTCGAGGCCTGGCGCGAGGCGTCCCCCGCCACACTCCGGATGCGCAGCACGGGACGCGAGCCGTCAAGGCGCTGCAGGTACGCAAAGCCCGCTTCCTCCACCTGGACATGGAGCGTCTGATCGGTGTTGTAGTAGCGACCCGCCTCCACGCCCCAAAGCGACAAGGCTGGCGACACGGTGTCCTTGACAAGCGCGAGGGGATGTATCCCCTCGCCGTTGAGGGTGGCGTTTTCTGGGCTGCTCCCGATCTCGTCGACGACCGTGCCCACATGATCGAGGGTCCAGATGCGATAATTGCCTGCCAGGTCCGTGACCTCGAGATATGCGTCTCGTCCAAACTCGGTGTCACGGCTCCCTCCGCTTTCGACGAGCCCGATGGACAGGCTCGCCTCCGTAGCGCCCTTTGCCAGGCCGCTCTCGTCAGGCAAGACCGAATAGGTGCCGTGCGGATCGACAAGCCTCACCGAACCGATGCCAAAGCGATCGCGAAAGCCAAACGTCAGGGACGTGGGCTCGTCAAAGAAGAGGGTCGGGTCGTCTCCGGGGCGTTCTCGCCCATATGAGGATGGGCCGTTGGCCGTCCTTACGAAGCTGATCTCCGGGGCGGTGAGGTCGACCACGAACGGCCGCGCCTCGAGGCGCGCCTCATGGCCCGCCTGGTCAAAAACGACAACCTCGGGAGTCTGGTGCCATCCTTGCGCATAGTGCACAACCAGGGTGCATGTGAGCGTGCCGTCCTCGTCCTCGTGGGCTTCCCACGCGTCCGCGCCAACAGGATCCCCGTCGACCACCGTCGACAGCGTCCCCAGGTCGAGGTTCCTGTCGGACAGCGTCACTGCCACATCAAACTCGGACGCAACGTAGGGCACGCCCTCAAAGAGCGCCGCCCTCTCCAGCGCCACGCCCTCAAAGCTGGAGGTGAGCGTCGGGGAGGAAAGGTCGACGCTGAACGCATCCGACTTATACGCATCTCTTTCTGGCTCGCCATCGAGGAGCGCCCGGTTTCCCGCCTCGTCACGTCCGCTGACGCTCAGCGTGTACCCCTCGCCCTCGCCAAAGACGACCGTGAGCGTGTGGACGTCTCCCTCGTGCTCCCAGGCGCCCACCTCGGGCTCCACCATCACCTGGCCCGCATGGGCGACCTGGACATCCATGAGGCCCTCGTCAAAGTTGTCCTCGACAACACTGATCGTCGCGACCCGCTCCGCGTCAAAGCATTCCACGTTGTCGCACGTGCCACGGGGCTCCGTCTGGTCAAATGCGACCGAGAGGACGGGAGGGGTCGTGTCCACCGCGAGGCCCTCGGCCGTCACCGCCTTCGAGCGGTTGCCCGCAAGGTCGGTGAGGCCGGCCTCTATGCGGTAGTGCCCGTCGCGGCCCAATGTGAGCGTCGCCACGCCGTCATTGCCAAGGTCTCCCACTCGGATGACTTCTGCCACCTCCTCCTCGCCCCCTCGCCAGGAGCACCGGTAGAGCGTGGCAAGGACACGCGAAGGGTCGCGCACCTTGAGGGAAGCCAGGTGCTCCTCCTCGACCTTGACCATCACCGCACACCCAGGCTGCACGTATCCCGCACCATCTGGGACTCCGGAGAGCGTGACCACGGGGGCGGTATCGTCAAGGACGAGCATGCCCGGATGCCCCAGCGCGATGCCGTCGCTCACCAGCGCGACGTTTTCCGCCTCCTCGGTGACGGAGCCGACCTTGGTCGCGCCCCTCTCCGCAATCGACCAGGTCCTCTCGTTACCTGCGACGTCCACAATCGTCACGACGACGTCATCGCGCAGAGGGATGCCCTCCCTGAGGGGCGGAAGCGTCACCTCCAGAAGCTCGTCCGGGCCACACGTGAGATCATCACCCTCAAGGCGGTATTCGTCGCGAGGGTCAAAGAGCGAGACGGATGCGATGCCCGACTCGTCCCGAACCCTCAGCGCAATGGCCACGTCGCCCTCAGTCCCTCTCAGAAAGTAGGCGTCGTCATGTGTGTCCGGGACTGTCTGCACGTCCTCCGCATCACTGGGGCGGACACCGCGCATGGTGGCCTCCACGACGAGCGGGGCCTCCGTGTCGGCTTTGTTGACTGGATCTGTATCCTCGTCGATGGCTGCCTCCCCGTCGGGGCGAACGTCGCCGTGCCCATCGCCAGGCACCTCCGAGATCGTGACCCCCGGCGCCTCTGTTCGCTCCTCAAGCGCACGCAGCTCTTCGGCCAACACGTCCATCGAGCGTGCCGGCACGAGGGAGACGACGAGGGCAAGCGAGAGGGCGCCCCTCAGGACGGCCCTACCTGCTGCGCGTAAGGCATCCTCCTGCCCCACGTACGCGTTGCCATAACCAACCATCCAATCACCCATGCGACCAGCTCCTCACCTGTCGTCGTGTTTCTGCCATCAACCCCGGCCTCGCCCTCACGCCCTGGGAAGGGCGCAGGTGATGTCCCCCTCCCCTTCCAAGAGCGTCTCCTGGGCATCGTCAGAAGGCTCGAAGGGTTCGTGCGAGGCATGCCCTCCGGCCACGGGGGCGAGGGGAAGCTCCTTTGGACGCCTGACCCCTTTGGAGGCAGACGTCGCAAGCGCCTCGATTCCACGTGCCCTCCTCCTTCCTGACAAGTCGTCCCGCACGTCGCGGATGCGGAGTTGGACGTAGTCACGCGCCGCGCACGCACCAAACGCGGCCGAAAGGGCAAACGAGCAGGCAGCGCCATACAAAAGGATGTTTTCCCCCAAGATCATCTCCCCACGCCTCCCCCGCTTTTGACCCCCCTTGACCCCATCGATGCCACGGGGTTCCCATACGTGCGGGACACGTTGTCGAGGGCGGCTTCGTATCCGAGCTCGACCTCGTCATAGATCGGCCCCGCCGATGTCCGGTTGGCTCTGACAAACTCGCTCAGGCCGTCCACCCCCTGCTTTGCCGCATCGAGCAGACGGCACACGTCCCGCTCCGAGACACCCGCGTGCATGAAGCCGGTCAGATAGGTCGAGCTGGCAATGGACTCAAAGGCGACCTGGTAGAGACGCAGGCAGACGATGGGCTCCGCGCGGCTCAGGAGGGCGGGTTCGTCCTCCGCACCCACCAGGCAGGCCGTCAGGGCTTGCCAATAGGCTCGGAAGACCTCCGTCACATCCCTGCCCTCGTCGCATGCGCGGGAAAGGGTCGTGAAGAACTCCCCCATGGTCTGATAGGCCCGCGACGCGGCATACTCGTCAAGACGGTCGCTTACGACAAGCCCGGCATAGTCACCGCCCTCAGGGTTGCAGGAGCGGACGGCCCGCTCGAACCACGGGGCCGCAAGGGATGCCCGCTTCATGGTCGTCTGGCCCGCCACCCGCACCGAGCCGCCTGCCGTGGGGTCCCGCGTGGCTAAGGCGTCGTAATAGCAGAGATAGAGCACCCCCACGTCATAGCAGAGCCGCGCACACCGACCCCCGCCCTCGACGTCGCGCCCATGTTCCTGCCAGACATGCGTCCAGCGGTCGGACTCCTCAGGAGAGAAGACCCCGTCCTCCTTGAAGCCATCCAGAAGGCACGCATACGCATCCATCCGCGATGGCGCCACCTCGATGGCTTGGACATAGGCGTCCTGCGCCTCATGTCCGCTCGAGGCGCCGGCCCGATGCATGATGGCGTCGTACGAGCTGTTGCGGGCGACGAGGCTCCCCACAAGAAGCGCTATGCCCACACAGCATGCGACGACCGACGCGCGCACGTGCCTCGTGAAGACGTCGAGCCTGCGTCGCAGGGCGTCGCGATGGCGCTGGGTGAGCTCCTCGTAATGCTCGAGGTCGTAGCGCATCTCGGCAACCGACTGATAGCGCTTGGCGGGGTCGCGCATGGTCGCCCGGGCGATCACCTGCTCGAGGCCATCCGACAGCGAGGGGTCGACCGCCCTGATGGGAAGGAGGTCAAACTTGACGGCCGCTCCCTTGCCGGGAGACGGGGCATACGCGGGCACGATGCCTGTGACCAGCGAGTAGAGGGTCGCACCAAGCGCGTAGATGTCTGAGCGCGTATCCGTGGGGGCCCGGTCGTGCATCCTCCGCTCGACCTGCTCTGGGGCGGAATACCCAGGCGAGCCAATGCGCCTGCCGTCCCCTCCGCGCCCCGGGAGCAGCTCGTCTGCGATGCCAAAGTCGATCAGCTTGAGCGACCCGTCATCGCGCAGCATGACGTTTGAAGGCTTCAGGTCCCGGTAGACGACCGGAGGGTTGCGCCCGTGGAGGTACGCAAGAACGTCACAGAGCTGGATGCCCCACCGCACCACGTCATCTTGGTCGAAAGGCTCCGCGCGCTGGCGTAGCACCTGCGAAAGCGGACGTCCGTTTACGTAGTCCATCACGACGAAGCACGATCCCCCGTCCTCCACCATGTCCACCACGCGGGGAATGGCAGGATGGTCGAGGCGCTTTATGAAGTGGGCCTCGTCGAGCAAAGCCCTGCGGTTGGTTGCCCTCCTCGCCCCCTGGTGGGCCTGCCGGATCTCCTTAACGGCCCACAGCTTGTCGAGGCGCACGTCCCGGCCCAGCCAGACCACGGACATGCCCCCTTTGCCTATCAGGGCAATGAGCTCGTACTTGCCGTCAATTACCCTTCTGACCGCCGGCTCGGACATGCGGCCTCCTCTCGACGTCCCGTTACAAGAACTGTGCTTTGGACGTCACTATATGAGGCAAAAGTATTCAGAGGTCCTACCAACGTCACCTTTTATCTGTTGAGTCTTGACCATCTTGCTCCTATATGCGATATTAAATTTCTCTTTTCCAATCTTAGCATCACATCTAGGATAGAAGCAACACCAAAAGTCATCTTTTGTATGTGATGTTTCAAGCGTGAAAGGACGAACATGTCCGTCATAGGAGACAACATCAAGGCACTTCGCAAGCGCGAGTCCATCACGCAGCAGGAGCTGGCAGACGCCATCCACGTGACGCGGGAGACGGTCAACAAATGGGAGAGCGGGCTCATCGAGGCGCTGCGCGAGCACAACGCACAGACAATCTGCGAGCGGTACAACCTCACCGCCGACGACCTCAAGTCAGAGACGCGTGGCCTCGCTGCCCAGCTCAGGCATCAGATGACGATAGGCTCGTCAGCTTGGCCCACACAAGGCACGGACAAGCAGGTCTTCTACCATGCCGACGCCGTGTGGCAAAGGCACCCCAAAGCCTTTGCCATCGAGATGGACTCGTCCATGACCAGGGTGCTTCCCGTGGGGAGCCTCGCCATCGTCGACCCGGAGACGCCGGCGTCATCGGGGTCGCTCATAGCCGCAGACGTTCCCTGCGAGGAGGGCACGACGCTCGTCGTGAGAAGGATGCAGCGCGGGTCAAACAAGACGCTGCTTTCGGCCGAAAGCTACGAAGACTGCCCCGAGGACCTCGTCATCAACAACGACGACCTCGAGATCCGCGGGACGGTCGTCTGGTATCAGCCGCCACGCGAGCTCGCCTAGGGGCGCCCATAAACAGTCGTTACTCCCCCGCGCGGTCGCGCCCGATCGCCTCGGTGCGCCATGCCTCCCAGCCACGGGGCCCAGGATGGTAGAACGCCCCGCGCTCCAAGCCATCGGGCAGGTACTGCTGGTCGACCCAACCGCCTGGATAGTCGTGGGGGTAGAGGTAGGCCCCATAGCTCTCGGAACCGGGACGGTGGCGGTCACGCAGGTGGTTGGGCACCTCACGCACGGGACCGTTGCGCACCTCGGAAAGCGCGGCGTCTATGCCCGCCTCCGCGGCGTTGCTCTTGGGCGCCAGGCACATGTAGGTGACCGCCTGCGCAAGGTTGATCCGGCACTCCGGGTAGCCGATGACCTCGCACGACTTGAAGGCCGCCTCGGCGATGAGCAGCGCCTGCGGGTCGGCGTTGCCGATGTCCTCGCTCGCGAGGATGAAGATGCGCCGCGCTATGAACTTGGGGTCCTCCCCAGAGTCGATCATCCGCGCCAGCCAGTACAGCGCGGCGTCGGGGTCCGAGCCGCGCATGCTCTTGATGAAGGCCGAGATGATGTCGTAGTGCATGTCGCCGGCCTTGTCGTACGTCAGGCCGCGGCGCGGGTTGGCCTCGCGGACATGCTCCACCGTGATGGGGACGGGCGCCTCTGCCGTCGGCTGGGGCTCGCCCGGATCAGGGAGGGCCATCTGACTCGCCAGCTCGAGCGAGGTGAGGGCAGCACGCCCATCCCCTCCCGCCAGGATCACGATCTCTGAGAGGGCGTCCTCCTCCAGCACGAACGCGCCGGCTAGCCCGTCGGGGTCAGACACGGCACGCCTCACCAGTTCGCGCACCGACTCGTCATCGAGGTGCGTCAGCTCGACCACGCGCGAGCGGCTGATCAGGGCCGAGTTGACCTCGAAGTAGGGGTTTTCCGTCGTGGCGCCAATGAGCACGACCACGCGGTCCTCGACCGCATGCAGAAGCGCGTCTTGCTGCGAGCGGTTGAAGCGGTGGATCTCGTCGACAAAGAGGATCGTCCGCCGACCGGACGAAAGCAGCCTGCTCTCGGCGGCCTCGGTCTCGCGACGGAGGTCCTTGACGGACCCTGTCACGGCGGATACCTCGACAAACTCCGCATGCGTCGTGTTTGCGATTATGCGCGCCAGCGTGGTCTTGCCCGTGCCGGCGGGGCCGTACAGGATGACCGAGGACAGCGCGTCGCGCTCGATGGCGCGGCGCAGCCACGAGCCCTCGCCCACCGCCTGCTCTTGCCCCACGAACCCGTCAAGCGTCTGAGGCCGCATGCGCACGGCGAGCGGCGCGTTCGTCTTGCGCTGATAGCGCTCGATGTTTGAGAAGAGAGTTTCCATGCCTGCCATTGTACGCCTTGCCCTGCGTCGCGTTTTTGACGAACGTCCCACCCGTCCCTGACTCCCCCATCATCTGGTGCCCGAGGCACAGAGGGCACATGCCGTATAATGAGAAAGCTACGCACTGCTCGCACCCCACCCCAGCAAAAGGAGCTCCGCCATGTCCACCACCATCTACCTGCTTCGCCATGCCGAGACGCTCTTCAACGTGCAGGGCAAGACCCAAGGGTGGTGCGACTCCCCGCTCACCGAGCGCGGCATCGAGCAGTGCCGCCTCACGGGGCTCGAGTACGCACGCCGCGGCATCAAGATCGACCACGCCTTCAGCTCGACCTCCGAGCGCTGCTGCGACACGATCGAGTACGTGACCGAGGCGGCCTATGGCACCGCCCTGCCCTACGAGCGCCTCAAGGGCCTCAAGGAGCTCAACTTTGGCGCCTTTGAGGGCAAGGACCAGTTCCTCGAAAACCACGAGGGTGACTTCAACCACTTCTACGTGCAGTTTGGCGGAGAGGACTTTGACAAGGCGGAACAGCGCCTCCAGGACACCCTCGAAGGCCTGGCCACGGCTCACGACGGCGAGAGCATCCTCTGCGTCAGCCACGGCGGCATTGCCACGCAGTTCTACCAGAGGTGGTCCGCCTACTCAAAGCTGGACACGTTCATCTTTGCCAACTGCCTGACCTACGTCTACGAGTACGCAGACGGCATCTTTACCTGCAAGGACCTCTTTGTGGCAGACCTCTCCTCGCTGGAAAAGCCTGGCCTGCCCACGCAGGTGCGCGTCTTTGACAAGGGACCCGCTTCCCACTAGGAGGCGCTACTCCCCCTCGCCCACCGGCTCGTAGAACTCCTCGCCATCATCAAGGCGCAGGAGCAGCACCTGCCCGCGCCCATACCCCGAGGCGGCGCAGCAGTCGATGTCCCAGCGGTCCGCCACCCCGCCCGTCTGGGGACAGGCGCCCAGGCGCACCATCTGCGCACGCCCCTCCTCGTTGTAGATGGGCCGGTCTGGCTCGACCGCAAGGTGAAGCAGATACGGCGTCGGGGTATGGCCCGCAATGACGATGGGGCCACGGCCCTCCTCGTCAACGAGCCCCGTAGGATACTCCCAGAAGTCCTCGCGAATCCAGATCAGGTCCTCACTCGTTTGAGCAGAGGCGATGAGTCCCAGCTCCTCCTCGGTGCAATCGCCCAGACCGGCAAGCCCCGTCGGGCGGATGCCCGCGTGCGCCATGAGGTAGCTCCTGTCCCCTACCTGCGTCTGGGCCCACAGCGGCAGCGACCCAACCCAGTCAAGCAGGTCGGCACAGCGGCTTCCCGACAGCTCCGCCAGCCCCTCGGCAGTTGTGGCGCCGCCATTGAGGAGCCAGTTGAAGCGCTCCATCTCTCCGTGGGGATGGTCAAAGAACGAGAGCATGAGGTCCTCGTGGTTGCCCCTCAGCACCGTGCAGCCCGGGAGGTCACGGCACAGAAGCATGACGCCCACCGGGTCGGGCCCGCGGTCGATCATGTCGCCCAGCATGAAGATCGAATCCTCGTCGGAGGGCGACACGCGCGACATCAGCCGCGCCAGCGGTGCCACATGGCCGTGCACATCAGAAAACACGTAGGTTGCCATCTTGCCTCCCTCCCGTCTGATGATACTACCGTTGACCTGACTCACAAGGGTCCCACCCCTTTGAGTCAATTTGACTCAAAGGGGTGGGACCCTTGTGAGTCACCTTCGCCCGTGGCGTCCCAGACGCTTGCGGGCGACGCCCAGGTGCCATGCCGGCGGGGCGCCCACTTCGATAACGCAGGGTTCCTGATGCCCGTCGGCACGGGCGACCTCGGCCACGAGCGCCTCCATGGTCGGCGAGAACCGCTCACGCTTGAGCCGGCACTCCCAGGTGACGAGCACCTTCCAGCCGTCGCGCACCAGATCGTCGTAGTTGCGGGCGTCCCGCGCCCGGTTGCGGGCAAACTTCTCCTCCCAAAACGCCACGTTGCTCTTGGGTGTGGGGAGCGAGCACCATGGGCAGCGATGCCAGTAGCATCCGTTCACAAAGATGGCTATGCGCCTTCCGGGATAGCAGACGTCAGGCCGACCGCTCGCCTTCTTCCAGTGCAGGCGATATCCCGGCAACCCTGCCTCTCTCAGCGCGGCACGAACCTTGAGCTCGGGTCCCGTGTCCTTGCTCTTGTTTGCCTGCATCACGTGACGCGTGGCGAGCGCGCGATCCATCCGGCTCCCTTACTGCCCCGGCAGCTTGAAGGGGTCGTCCTCCCCCACGGGCTCGCCCGAGAAGTTGAGACCGCCCGTCAGGCGCTCCGCGGCCCTGAGGTCAAAGTCCTTCGAGAGAAGCGAGGTCAGCGCGTCAAACACCTTGCCCTGAGCCTCCTCATAGAGGTCCCAGAAGCTCTCGGTCGAGACCTCCCCCGTAAAGGGGTTGGTCCAGGGCAGGTGCTCCCGGTTGTCGAAGTCGGAGAAGTCCTCGGCACGGTCAAGGTGCGCCATCGCGCAATAGAACGAATAGCGCTTGTGCCCAAAGGTGCGCTCCACCGTGCCAAGCACCCTGTGGCCTACGCCCCGCGGCGACCAGAACACGCGCTGCATCACCCTGAAGCCGTAGACAGCCTTGGTGAAGGTGTCAAGGCCAAGCGTTGTCGAGTAAGTCCACAGGCAGGCATAGAAGAAGAGCTTGTCAATGACGGAGAGGACCTCGCTCGAAGCGTGCAGAACTTCCCGGTAGGTCCGGTACTGGGCGATGGTCTGGTGCGTCTTGGCATAGAGCACCATCTCGTCGTAGTCGCGCTCGATCTCGGCATGGACGTCGTCATGGTCGCTGCGGTCCAGCCCCTCCACACCCGCGTCGCAGATGCCATGCTCATAGAAGAACACGAGCGGATGCATCGTGGAGTCGAGCAGGTAGTGGCAGCAGAAGCCCGCCACGTATGCCTCGCCCACGGGACGTTCCTTCTCGCCCAGCATGTCCAGGGCATCGTGGAATGCGCACAGGAGGTGCGCCGGACGCGCCACGTGCATGAGGCCGCCCACGCTGTTGCGCTTGTCCACCCACGGCTCCACGCGCAGGTAGAAGAGCGGGTCGGGACCCTGGTTGCCGATCAGGAACGCATCGCGCTGATCGGTGCCCGAAAAGCCCAGAAGCGACGCCACGCCCTCGTAGGCGTCGCGGCCAAAGAAGTCATGAGTCAATACGGCAGGCATGCTGCCCCTCCTTTACCGTTGCGTGGAACCTTAGCGCGCGCGGGCACTCGGCTGCATGTCGGCAAGCTTCAGGAAGACGAATCCCAGCGCGAAGAAGACCGCCAGAGACGCCACGGCGATGTTGATGGTGCCTCCCGCGAGCTTGACCCACGCGATGACCGCGGAGCCCAAAAACGACGCGCCCTTGGAGAAGATGTCGTAGATGCCAAAGTACTCGCCCGAGTTCTCGACGGGGATGATCTTAGAGAAGTAGCTGCGGGAGAGCGACTGGATGGACCCCTGGAAGCAGCCCACGCCAAAGGCGAGGATGCCAAAGCGCAGGAGCGTGCGCAGCGTGAGCGCATATAGGCAGACGCAGAAGTAGCCGACGATGCAGACCAGGATCAGCGTCGCGGTGTCAAACTTCTTGGAGAGGCGCGCAAAGACGAGCGAGCCGCCAAAGGCGACCACCTGCGTCGCCAGCAAGAAGACCACCTGGCCGACCGTGGGGAGGCCCAGGTCGGTTCCGATGTTGATGCAGTTGTCGATGATGGTGCCCACGCCGTCGATGTAGAGGAAGAAGGCAATGAGGAAGAAGAGGACCTTCTTGTCCTCGGTCGCGATCTTCTTGAGGGTCCCGAAGATCTTGGAGAACACCTTGGCGATGGCGCCATGCTCGGCCTCGGTGTAGTTGACCTGCTTGTAGTTCTTGAGCAGCGGCACGGTGACGGCAAACCACCAGATGCCCGTCACGCCGTAGCCAATGATCTTGCCTACCTGCGGCGAGAACCACATGAGGTCCTCGGAGAGGCCGCCCGAGAGGATGTAGGCAATCATCGCGACGATGAACGGGACGCAGGAGCCGATGTAGCCCCAGGCATAGCCGTAGGAGGAGACGCGATCCATGCGCTCCTCCGTGGTGACGTCGTTGAGCATCGAGTCGTAGATGACGAGCGACATCTGGTAGAAGATCCTTGCGAACACGTAGATTACGATGAAGGCGACCCAGCTCGTGGCAAAGCCGTTAGCAATGCAGCCGATGACGCCTAGGGCGACCATGGTGGTGAAGAAGATCTTCTTCTTGCCCTTGTGATCGGACAGGACGCCGCAGATGGGCCCGAGCACCGCCACGATGACCGTGACGATCGAGATGGCGATGGAGTAGTAGGCCGTCGCCTGGTCTCCGGTGATCTGACCGGGCGCGGTGCCGATGGCAAGGTCCTTGAACCAGATGGGAATGAGCGAGCAGGCCAGCATGGTGAACGCGGAGTTGCCCACGTCATAGAGAATCCAGCTCTTCTCTTCCTTCGTGAGATCAGTCTTTGCCATTTGTGCCCCCATTACGACGCCATCGTTAACTGACTTATTGTATCCCCTCTTAGCGGCAGTCTCCCTACCGCTTCGGCAAGCGACGTGACCGATACGTAAGGGTGGGACCCCAACGTATCAAAAAACGGCGATACGAAGGGGTCCCACCCTTACGTATCACCCTTCCCTGTCCTACCTCATTGCTCGCATTCCTTGCACCTGTTATATGGGCAAAACGCCGCCACGGCCACCCAACATGCCGAGGCGGGCAGCGAGAGGACGCCCCGGTCTCTACTCGACCGACTTCAGCGACTCGACCATGTCCACGCGGTTGAGCTTGTGGCGCATGAGGAAGAGGATGAGCAGCGTGAAGAGCATCGTCAGCGCAAACGACCACCCAAAGCTCGCAGGGTGGATGGAGCGGCCGAACATGACGTAGTCCACCTCCGCCGTGGTCACCACGAAGCGCTCGAGCAGGATGCCGAGGCCCAGGCCCAGCACGTCGCCCAGAAGCGCCAGGATGGCTATCTCGCGGAAGATGTAGGCATACACCTCGCCGCGCGTGAACCCCAACACCTTCAGGCTCGCGATCTCGCGCACGCGCTCGCTGATGTTGATGTTGGTCAGGTTGTAGAGCACGATGAAGGCCAGGGCGCCCGCGCTCACGATGAGCACGACCACGATCATGTCGACCACCGAGAGCATGTTGCGGTAGAGGTTGATGGTCTCGTCCGTGAACACGACCGTCGAGACGCCCTCGCGCCCATGCAGGTCCTCGGCAAGCGCGGAGCGCACCGCGTCGTCGGGCGTCGTCGAGGCAAAGACCGTCGAGAACGGCAGCGTCTTGTCGCTGACCGACGCCCATGCGTCGCGCCCGACGTACACGAGGTTGCCCACGTAGTTCTCGGCGACGGCGGTCACCGTGAGGGGATGCCCCTCGCCGCGCACGTTGCCGATCTCGTCCTGGTCAAAGAGCAGCACCGTGTCGCCCGGTGCCAGGCCATACTTGAGCGAGAGCTTCTCGGTGAGCATGACCGAGTTCTCCGCAAAGGCGTGCTCCTCGTGCGTCCTGCGGTCGCGGAAGGTGATGACGTCGGTGATGTGCTCGTCCTGCGGGATCACCACTGACACGCGAATGGTCTCGCCCTTGGCGTCGACGCCGGCCTGCATGTTCTCCTGCTGCACCCTCACGATGCCCGTGACCTCGCCCGTCCCTTCGAGGTAGTCCACGAGGTCGCGCGCGTCCAGCTCCGTCGCATCGTCGTCGAGCGCCACTGTCGTGTCGTAGTGGATGATGGGGCCGTACTGCCCGTCGATGATGTCCCAGATGGAGTCATGCAGGCCAAAGCCCACCAAAAGCAGGGCCGTGCACCCCGAGATGCCGATCACCGTCATGAACAGGCGCCGCTTGTAGCGGAAGAGGTTGCGGCAGGTCACCTTCCACGAGAAGGACATCCTGCTCCAGATGGGCGTCACGCGCTCGAGCAGGATGCGCTTGCCTGCCGCGGGAGCCCGCGGCAGCATGAGCGTGGCCGGGGCCTCGCGCAGGCTCGAGACGACCGCGCCCCAGGTTGCCAGAAGCGTCACGCCCACGCCCAGAAGGCCCGACCTGAGCGCGATGGGAACGCTCACGGGCAGGGGGAACGCCTGGAGCGGGATGGCATAGATGATGGAGTAGGCGGACGTCACGACGATGGGAAGCACCTGCGAAAGCGCCGCGATGCCGATGGCCGCGCCGGTCACGGCGGCCGCGCTCGCATAGGCCAGGTACTTCGCCGCGATCTGCGCCGTGTCGTAGCCCAGCGCCTTGTGGGTCCCGATGCTCACGCGGTCGTCCTCGACCATGCGCGTCATGGTCGTGAGGGCGACCAGCGCGGCCACCAGGAAGAAGATGAACGGGAAGACCGCGGCGATGGAGTCCATGCGCATCGTGTCGGCGTGGTAGGTGGCGGCACCCTCGCTCTTGGTGCGGTCAAGGACGTAGAGGTCAGGTACCTCGATGGTGTCTATGCGCTCCTGCGCCTCGTCAAGCTGGCGCTGGGCGTCGTCAAAGGCGCTCTGTGCCTCCGCGCGCGACTTCTCGTAGGTGGCAAGCCCCTCCTCGTATTCGCGCCTGCCCGCGTCGAGCTTCTCCTTGCCGGCCGCCAGCTCGTCCTGGCCCGCCGCCAGCTGGCGCCACCCCTCCGCGATGGTCGTGCGGCTTGACTCGACCTGGCGCTGGGCGGCCTCGAGCTGGCTCACGGCAGAGAGCCCCTCGGCGATGCGCGTCCTCGTGGCCTCGAGCTCCTCGCGCGAGGGGGCCGACGCGAGCTGCTCCTCGAGCTGGGCCAGCTCCTGCTGGGCAGACGCCAGGTCCTCACGTGCCTGAAGGAGCAGCTCGGCATAGTGGTCGAGCTGGACGAGCCTCGTCTCGAGCTGGCGCGCCTGCTCGGCCATCCAGGCGGCAGAGCGCACGACGGCATCCTCCGCCTCGGGGTCCTCCGCAAGCTCCTCGAGCTCGGCGGCGAGCTCGCGCGTGGTCTCCAGGGCCGTGGCCAGCGCCGCGCGCGCCTGCTCGATGCTCGTGCCCAAGGGCTCGCCCGACAGCTCGGCGATGAAGTCCTCGTACCGGGCGACCTTGGCCTTGAGCTCGTCCACGTAGTTCGATGCCGCCTCGAGCGCGGCCACGCTGCCGATTCCCTCGCTCACCTGGTCGCGGCTCCTCTCGAGCGCGGCGCGCGCCTCGGCGAGCGTGGAGGCCTGCATCCCCTGGGACGAGAGCTGTGCGAGCAGCTCGCTCGTTCCCGACGCCACCTGGGCCTCCCCCGCCTCGAGCTGCCGCTGGCCCTCCTCGAGCTGGACACGCGACTGCTCGAGCTGGGCCAGCCCGTCCGCATATTCCTGCTCGCCGTCAGCGATCTCCTGCGCGGCGGCGTCAAGCTTCTCCTTGGCCGCGTCGAGCTCGCGCTGGGCATCCGCACGTTCGCGCTCGAACTCGGCCTTGCGCTCGTCAAGCGTCGCCTGGGCCGCGCTCACGAGGTCGTCATGGCGCGCCTGCGCAAGCTCGTCCTCGTGCTCCTCGAGGCGCGCCGTGACCTCGTCAACGAGCTCCTGGTAGGCGTCCGAGCCGCTCTCGAGGGAGTCCGCCCCCTCCACCGTCAGGTACATCTCGGTGTAGGGCACGTCCTCGACGAAGGCATCCTGCGCCACGTAGAGGTACTCCCCTATCATGCCCGAGCCGAGCGTCGTGGAGCCAAAGCTGCCCGTGTAGGGGTAACTGGGGGAACTGACCGTCCCCACCACCTTGAAGGTGCGGCTCACGAGCACCTCGTCAAGGCTCACGGAGCCGTATATCGCCTCGATGGTGTCGCCGATACCGATGCCCGCGACGGCCTTGTCGGCCGTGATCACGCACTCGTCTGCGGCGGAGGGCCAGTGCCCCTCGCGCAAGAACACCCGGTTGAGGTAGCTGCCGTCATCCGAGAGGATCGCGCTGGCGCCCTGGCTCTCGCTCGCCTTGGCGGCGTCGATGTCCAGCGAGCCGATGCGCACGGCCATCTGCTCCTCCCCCAGGCGGGCCATCGCGTCGACCGAGATGGCGGGCATGGAGGCGCGCACGCCCGCCACGTCGCGGACGCGCTCCGCGTCGGCACGGGTGAAGCCCATCGTCGAGACGAGCCTGATGTCGTAGAGGTTGGTGCCGTCATAGAGCGCGTCGGCGGCGGCGCGCATGTCGGGCCCGCACATGAGCAGGCCCGCATAGAAGCCGCAGCCCAGGGCCACGATGCCCGTGATGGCAAGGAAGCGGCCCAGCGAGCCTTTGATGGAGCGGAGTATCTCGGTGACGTAGGCGCGGCGCACGGCACGCTCACCACTCGACGACGAGCGCGTCAGCGGGATGCTCGTTGGTCTGCTCCCGTGCGGCGCGGCCCTCGCGCACCTCGATGACCCGGTCGGCGATCTGGGTGAACGCCGAGTTGTGCGTCACGATGGCCACGGTGTGCCCCGTGGTGCGACAGGTGTCCTGGAGCAGCTTGAGGATCTGCTTGCCCGTCTGGTAGTCGAGCGCGCCCGTCGGCTCGTCACAGAGCAGAAGCTTGGGGTTCTTGGCCAGCGCGCGGGCGATGGCCACGCGCTGCTGCTCGCCGCCCGAGAGCTGCGCCGGGAAGTTGTCCATGCGGTCGGCCAGGCCGACCTGCTCGAGCACCTGGTCCGCGGGCAGCGGGTCGCGGCAGATCTGGCTTGCCAGCTCCACGTTCTCGAGTGCGGTCAGGTTCTGCACGAGGTTGTAGAACTGGAAGACGAAGCCGATGTCATGACGACGGTAGAGCGTCAGCTCGCGTTCGGAGAGGCCCGATATCTTGCGGCCGTCGAGCAGGATGGTCCCGCTCGTGGCGCTGTCCATGCCTCCCAGCATGTTGAGGACCGTGGTCTTGCCCGCGCCAGAGGGGCCCACAATCACGACAAGCTCGCCGCGCTCCATGGAAAACGTCATGCCGTTGACGGCATGCACCTCGACCGAACCCGAATGGTAGGTCTTGGTCACGTCTATGAACTCAACGAATGCCATGCAGTCCCCTTGTCACATGGTCAAATAGTAGCAACTTTTGGGCATGTGACAGAGCGAGAAGGCAGGCATACCAAAAGGACCGCACTGACCTCACCCAGGGGTCCCACCCCTGGGTGAGGTTACGTGTTAGCGGGTGATGCGCAGCGCAAAGACGCGCGCCAAGATGCGCAGGTCGCAGGCAAATATGGGCGTGCCGGATTCGTCCACAATGGTGCCCTTCTCGACGACGAGGGGCTCGCCGAGCGAAACGGAGAGCTTTTCGGCCTCGTCGAAGTTTGCCTGCGTCACCTCGATGAGCGCGTCCTGGACGATGTGCGGGCGCGACGCACCCCTGCGCTCGAGCACGTCGTAGAGGCAGTCGTTGTTGACGTCCTCCGTCTCGAGGAAGGGATACTTGTCGAACGGGAAGTAGGTCACCTCGATGATGGTCGGGGTGCCGTCGGCGGTGCGGATGCGGCACAGGCGCAGGAGGTCGGCATCCTTGCGGACATGCAGCATCTCGGCAAGCTCGGCATTGGCGGACACATGGGAGCGGTCCACGAGGGTCGCTCCCGGCACAAAGCCTGCCTCCGCGCAGATGTCGTTGAAGGACGTGAGGGCTCCATCCTGCGTGATCTTGGACTGGAGCTTGCGTGAGGTGACGTAGGTGCCCTTACCTTGCTTCTTGGTGAGATAGCCGTCAGCAGAGAGCTCCTCGATGGCTCGACGGATGGTGATGCGGCTCACGGAATACATCTCGGAGAGCTCGGACTCTGAGGGAATCTTTTGGCCCACCGCATAGCTTCCGTCATCAATCCCCGACCTGATGTCGTTGATGACCTGCTGATAGAGCGGAATCAAAGAATCTCCCTCGAGCTTCATCCCCCAGGCACCTTCCTTGCAATTGAGCGCACAGACAGTAAAGACACAACATAAGAACTTTAGCGCTTCTCTATCCCTAATGTGGCTGAAAGCCTCAAATAAAAAATAAATCAAGATAGCAACTATCTGAGCGACAGCGCGCCCATGATTCGCCTGCCACATTGTCACGCGCGCCTCGCAACGCACGCGCTACCATGGAAAACAGCGCAAAAACAAACGAGAGAGGAGCCTTGCCATGACCAAGCCAGCCACTGATCGCGTTGCCGTGCTCGTAGCCGAAGGCCTCGAGGAGATCGAGGGCCTGACCGTCGTCGACCTGCTCTTTCGAGCCGGCATTCCCTGCGACACCGTATCCATCGTGCCCGAGCGCACCGTGACCTCGTCGCACAAGGTCACCATCGTGTGCGACCGCTCCATCGCCGACGACGACTTTGACTTTGCGGACTACCGCCTGGTCGTGCTTCCCGGTGGCATCCCCGGCACCCCGAACCTCGCCGCCTGCGAGCCCCTTGCAGCCGAGCTCCGTCGTCGCGTTGCCGAGGGGCTTCCCGTTGCCGCCATCTGCGCCGCCCCCACCATCCTTGCCGAGCTGGGCCTCCTTGAGGGGCGCCACGCCACCTGCTACCCCGATCGCCAGGGCGTCCTTGCCGACCATGGCGCCATCGTGGACGCAGGCAACGTCGTGGTGGACAAGAACCTCACCACGAGCCGCGGCATGGGCACCGCCATCGACTTTGGACTTTCGCTCATCGCCCAGATCAAGGGCCAGGACGAGGCCGACCGCATCTCCCGCGCCATCGTCTACACCTACTGAGCAGCGAGGACTGTCTGGGCGAGAGGGACCTGGCACCGGACGGGGCCCAGGGTAGCCTCTCGCGCGAGTTCCGCAGCGCAGCGAGGACTGTCTGGGCGAGAGGGAGCTGGCGCTGGATGGCCCAGGGTAGCCTCTCGCGCGAGTTCCGCAGCGCAGCGAGAACTGTTTGAGCGCGAGAGGCTACCCTGGGCCCTACACCCTGCACAAGTCCAAAGCCCCGGCCTCACTTGCCTCAGAGTAATGGTACACTCGTTCGTATGGACGAGAAGAAGACACGGCAACCCGCCTACCTCTGCATAGACCTCAAGAGCTTCTACGCCTCCGTGGAGTGCGTGGACCGGGGGTTCGACCCGCTCACGACCGACCTCGTGGTCGCCGACGAGTCGCGCACCGACAAGACCATCTGCCTTGCCGTCTCCCCCTCGCTCAAGGCAAAGGGGGTCCGCAACCGCTGCCGCCTCTTTGAGGTGCCTTCCCGCCTGCGCAGGCAGACGACCATCGCCACGCCGCGCATGGCACGCTACGTCCAGAAGTCAGCCGAGATATACGGCGTCTACCTGCGCTGGATATCCCCTGACGACATTCACGTCTACTCCATTGACGAGGCCTTCATGGACGTGACGCCCTACCTCGACCTGTACGGCTGCTCCGCCCGCGAGCTTGGGGAGCGCATCCGCGCCGACGTGACCGCCACTACGGGAATCCCGGCGACATGCGGCCTGGGCACCAACCTCTACCTGGCCAAGATCGCCCTCGACATCACGGCAAAGCATGCGGTCGACTTCTTTGGCGAGCTGACCGAGGAGACCTACCGCGAGACCCTCTGGAACCACGAGCCCATCACCGACTTCTGGCGGGTGGGGCCCGGCACCGCCCGACGCCTGGCTGAGCTGGGCATCTCCACGATGGGCCAGCTCGCCCTCTCCCCGACCGAGCCCATATTCCAGTCCTTCGGCATCGATGCCGAGATCCTCATCGACCATGCCTGGGGCATCGAGCCCGTGCGGATATCGGACATCAAGGGGTACCGCACGCAGTCGCACTCGCTCTCGAACGGCCAGGTGCTCGCCTGCGACTACGACTTCGACGGGGCGCTGATCGTCGCCAAGGAGATGGCGGACATGCTGGCACTGGAGCTCGTCAACCAGGGGCTCGTCGCGCACTCGATCGTCTTGGCCGTGGGCTACGCCGCCTCCCGTGAGGAGAAGGCAGCGGCACGGGAGGCAGCAAGGTCCCAACCTGCTGGCGAGCACGGATACCATTGGGCGCTTAGCGGGGGATTTGCACACGGATCGAGCACGTTCCTGTCCCCCACCTCGTCACGCACCGTCATCCAGCAGGAGCTCGTGGAGGTCTTCGAGCAGGTGGTGAGCCGCGAGAAGCCCGTCCGCCGTCTCTCGATCACCCTCGGCAACGTTGTGGAGAGCGACGCAAGCGGGCTGCAGATGGACCTCTTCACCGACCCGGCGGAACAGGAGCGGGAGCTCAGGCGGCAGCAGGCCATCAACGCCGTGCGCGCCAAGTTCGGCAAGAACTCGGTGCTCAGGGCCATGGACCTGCTCCCCCAGGCGACCGCGCGCGAACGCAACGAGCAGATTGGGGGGCATCGCAGTGGCTGACGACGCGGGCCGCAGAGGCAAGGCGACGGCCAGCGCGAGCCAAGGCAGCGCTGGGGGCACGGACCTGCACTACGGGCACCCGCGCATGTCCCTGGCCGACCGGGCCAAGATCTTCATGCCCTTCGACGCGCTCAAGGGCCTTCGCGAGGCGCTCGAGGAGCAGGAGCGCAAGTCTCGCGAGACATGGGACCACTGACTCGAAAGGGATACTCCCCTTTGAGTCATAATTGACTGCCACACGCCTAGGCTCTTTTTGCTCGGAGAGGATCACATGATAAAGAAGTACGCCATGCCGCTAGCGATGTTCGCGATCTTCGAGACCGTGGCCATCACGCTCTGGCTCACGAAGGGAAACCCCTTCTATCTCTTCAACTTCTCCTACATCGGCGCGTCAGTGGCGCTGGGGGTGGCCCTGTTCATCCAGGGAAACAAGAACGCCCGCAGGGTCACGCAGCTCCTGGTGGGCCTCTACATGCTCGTTTACCTGGGCCTCATCTGCCAAGAGAACATGCAGATCGAGGGCTTTTGGTACTACCTCTTCACCGGCGTCTTCGAGGCGGCGACCATCCACTACGCCGTAGCAAAGATCTTCGGGCCGCTGGTGTTTGGCCGCGGATGGTGCGGCTATGCCTGCTGGACGGCGATGGTCCTCGACTTTTTGCCCTACAAGGTCCCACAAGGTCCCCGGCGCACGGGGCTGGGATGGATCCGCTACGTCACGTTCGCGGCATCGCTCGCGTTCGTCTCGGCGCTCTTCCTGGCACATGTGGGCAACATCGAGCGCATCATGTTCTGGGCCTTCATCGTGGGCAACGTGGCCTACTACGCCGCAGGCATCGCCCTGGCATACGCCTTCAAGGACAACCGCGCCTTCTGCAAGTACGTCTGCCCCATCACCGTCTTCCTCAAGCCCATGAGCTACTTTGCGCTCACGCGCATCACCTGCGACCACGACAAGTGCATCCAGTGCGGAAAGTGCCGTCGCGTCTGCCCCATGAACGTGGACATGCTCGACGACGCGCGGAGCCGCGAGAACGGCACCGAATGCATCCTGTGCATGGAATGCGTGAAGGCCTGCCCCAAGAAGGCACTGTAATCGTTGACACTTACCTGAAGAAGGGACCTGACATATGAAGCCTACCATGCCAAGACAGAGAATCATCACGCGGCGCACGCTGCTGGGAGGAGCGCTCGGGATGGCCGCGCTCGCTGGGGCAGCCTGTTCGGGGCAAAGCGCGCCAGGTACGGCCGGTGGCAAGGCGGCAGACGACTCGGGCCCGCTCGAGTTCTTCGACATGCACGCCGACACGATAGATACGCTCGGCATGGCGACATACGCCCCCTACTCGCAGTTCAGCAACAAGTTCTTTGGGACGCTCGCAAGCAACAACGGGCAGGTGTCCGCCGACCGCATGGGCGACGCACGGTGGGTTCAGTGCTATGCCGTATGGATGCCTGACAACGAGGGCGACGAGAAGGGCGACATACCTTCCATAGAGTGGTACCGGAACGCCGTCGCATGGTTCAAGGACCAGATGGAGCAGCTAAGCGACCGCTTCGAGCAGGTCCGCTCCTTCTCTGACATCCCCGCGATCCTCGACGCAGGCAAGGTGGCGGCGGTGCTCACCGTCGAAAACGCCGCATGCCTGGATGCGGGCATCGAGGTGGTTGACGAGTTTGCCGATGACGGCGTGCTCATCGCCGGGATGACCTGGAACTACCGAAACGCCCTGGGCAGCGGCAACAACTACCCGGACGAGGGGCTTACCGACCTCGGAAAGGAGTACCTCGCCGCGCTCGAGGAGCACGGAATCGTCGCAGACGTGTCGCACCTCAACGAGAAGGGCTTCTGGGAGCTGGAGAGCCTCGCCACCAAGCCGTACGTGGCAACCCACTCCAACTCGCGTGCCCTCTGCAACCACCTGCGCAACCTCACCGACGAGCAGTTCGCGGCAATCGCCGCGCGGAAGGGCCTGGTGGGGCTCAACCTCAACGACGCCTTTGTGCGCGAGGGCGGGACCGTCTACACCTTTGACGAGCTCACCGCCCATGTCGAACACTGGATTGAGCTCGGCGGCGAGGATGTGATCGCCTTCGGTTCCGACCGCGACGGCGCCGAGATCCCCTCCTGGCTCGCTAACTGCTCGAGCCAGGAATACCTCTTCGAGCGCTTCTCGGAGCGCCTCGACGAAAACGTCACGCGCAAGCTCTTCTACCAAAACGCGATGCACTTCTTCGGCAACCTTTCCTGATTCCTCCACGCGTCACATTGATCATAAGAACAGGGGTTTTCACCATACACCATCGTCAACACGTCCTCCTCGCCACGCTGCTCGCCGCATGCCTCGTCCTTCCCCTCGCGGGCTGCGGGCAGCCGTCCGTTGCCCCCGCGACCACCTCGGCTACGGAGGGCGAAGGGTTCGACGCCCAGGCATACCAGCAGAGACTCGAGCACTGTGTCGAGCAGATCCGGGCAAGGACGGACTTCGTGCCCGACCTGGTCATCGTCTTGGGGAGCGGCCTCGGTGACTTTGCCAGCAACGTCGACGTGGTGGCCGAGATCCCCTACGACGAGATAGAGGGCTTCCCCGTCGCCACCGCCCCGACACACGACGGCAAGCTGGTGCTGGGCACCCTCAGCGGCAGGAACGTGGCGGTCATGCAGGGCAGGATCCATTACTACGAGGGATACGCCATGCCCGAGGTGGTGCTCCCCCTGCGGGTGCTGCACCTTCTGGGGGCAAACACCGTCATCCTCACCAACTCGGTGGGCAGCATCAACGCAGACTATGCCGTGGGCGACTTCATGGCGGTGGAGGACCACATATCGTCGTTCGTGCCCTCTCCCCTCATCGGGGAGAACCTGGACGAGCTGGGCCCACGCTTTGTCGACATGACGCAGGTCTACGACCCAGAACTCGTCAACCTGGCCTGCCAGCTAGGTGAAGAGCGGGGCATTGCCGTCCATCGGGGCGTCTTTGTGCAGGTAACGGGCCCGCAGTTCGAGACACCGACAGAAATCGAGCTGTATCGCTCGCTTGGTGCCGACACCGTGGGCATGAGCACCGCCGTCGAGGCCATCGCCGCGCGCCACATGGGCATGCGGGTCTGCGCCATCAACTGCATCACCAACATGGCCGCAGGGATGCAGGCCGAGGTCACGAGCGACGAGGCAACGCAGAACGCGGACAAGGCAGCGGCAGACTTCGAGACACTCATCCTCGCGCTTGTCGACAACCTGCCCTCATAGCGAAGGCAGGCACCAAGGAGGTACTTTCTTCTCGTTCGCATTGGAGCGCTAGGGGAGCCTCTCTATTGAGGGAGCAAATCCTCCCACAAACTCATTCCGTGGACTCTCAGGGCGCTCTCGATGATCATTTTGTGGGAGCAAATCCTCCCACAAACCGACCCAACAGATGGCTGTAGCGACATCTTTGCCCTCTTTGTGGGAGCAAATCCTCCCACAAAGAGGGCGACGTGTTACCAACGCAGCTCCGGGCACGCTACTCGCTGCGCAGCGCCTCCACCGGGTCGCGCCGCGCCGCCGCGGACGACGGGATGAGGCCAGCGACGAGCGTCAGCACCACGGAGATGCAGACGAGCGTGAGCGCGTTGTCCCACGGGAGCTGCATGATGTGGGGGACGCCGCGCGTCTCGTAGATGAAGGCGTTCACGGGGATCGATGCCGCATACACCACAAGGATCGCCAGCACGCCCGCGATGAAGCCCTCGATCACCGTCTCGGCATTGAAGATGTTGGCCACGTTGAGCTTGCTTGCGCCCATCGCACGCAGGATGCCGATCTCCTTCTTGCGCTCGAGCACCGAGATGTAGGTGATGATGCTGATCATGATCGAGCTCACCACCAGCGAGATGGACACGAAGGCGATGAGCACGAGCGAGATGGTGTTGACGATGTCGGTCACCGACCCCATGAGCACGCCCGCGAAGTCCGTGTACTGGATGGTCGCGTCCTCGTCGCCCGCGTCGGTCATGCGCGTGTTGTACGCATCGATGATGCCCAGCACCGACTCCTTGGCGGGGAAGTCGATGGGATAGATGCTCACCGACTCCGGGCTGTCAGCGGAGGCATACCCCAGCTTCTTGAGGTTGGCGTCGTAGCTCAGCTCCTCGGCGTTCATGTAGTTGGAGAGAAGCGACGCCAGGTCCTCCTGCGTCATGTTGAACTGGATGGCGCCCGCAAAGGCGTCCGCGTCAAACGAGAAGCCGTTCTGCAGGCTGGCCGCAAGCTGCTGCATCTGCCCCGACAGCTGCTCAGAGATGGTGGTCGACAGCTGCGTGCCCATCTTCTCGAACGACGCCTTGAGCTTGTTCATCTCGGCCATGAGCTGCTGCTGCATCTGGGTCATCATGACCTCCGCCGCGGCCTTCATGAGCGATGCCATGCGCTCCGCCACGTACGGCGCCACCTTGCCCGACAGGTAGCCGTCTATGGCCTCGCGCACCTGGTCGACCTTGGGGCCGAGCGCGTCGGTGAGCGACTGCAGGACGGCCTGCGCCTGCTCGTCCTTCTCCAGGTAGGTCTGGAGGAGCTGGCCGTAGTCTGGGTCCTCTCCCAGGTCTCCCTGGGTCTGCAGCCAGGCAACAAAGCCCGTCGTCAGCTGCTGGGCCGACTCCGCCACCAGCGCCTGCTCCTCCTCGGTCAGCTCCGGCGCCTCGAACTCGAAGGCGGGCATTCCCTGGATGAGGCTGACGATGAACTCCTGTCCCAGCTGCTGGGTTATGGCGTTGGCAATGGCGCTCTCGTCCACGTTGGCCGCCACGCCCGCCAGGTCGATGTCGCCGAGGTCCATGCCGCTCATGGCCGACGAGACCCCCGACAGGTCCATGCCCTGCCCAAAGCTCGATAGCGCGCTCGTGTCAAAGGAAAACGCCCGCTGGAGCGCCTCCTCGTCCACCACGAACATCGACCCCATGTCAAACTCGTTCTGCTCGTCGTTCTGCAGCTCCTCGAAGGTCTTGCCCGTGAAGACGTCCACGTCAGGGTTGTCACGCTGCTCGGAGATGATCTGCGCGTTTGTCGCCACCTCCATGAGGTGCTTGGTCAGAAGCGGCGAGTACGCGATGCCCTCGGAAAGCGACGACGAGCCGCCGCCCGCCTCGCTCGGGCGCACGATGCCCACCACCTTGAGCTCGATGCCCTCGTCCACGACCTTCTTCATGAAGGCCTTGTCGCCCGTCATGTCGGTCCAGGTGCCCTGCTCCGCATTCTTCTGGTAGAGGTTCACCGCGGGCACCACCTTGAAGGTGAGCTTCATCGCGTCGTCCTCGGTAAAGGTGCCCTCCACCTGCGGTACGTCGACCTCGTCACCGTTGAGCGCCTGCGTCATCATGTCCTCCATGACCTTGGTGTCATGGACGCCCAGCGAGTAGAGCGTGTAGTCGCTGATCCATCCGCCGCGCGAGGTGACCAGCACGCACTCGTCGTACGACTCTGGCCAGCGCCCCTTCACGAGCTCCGTCTGCTGCTCGAGCAGGAAGGGGTCGTCCAGCAGCTCCTGGAACGAGCCCGCCGTCATGCCACCCACAAACGACGAGCCGACCACGCCGTTGGTCATGGTCTGCGACATCTTGGACGGGTTGAGCCGCACGACGCCTGACGAGGTGTCGGAGGCATACACCAAAGGCGTGATGCCGTAGGTGTACTGGATGGTGCTGACATAGGGCTCGATGCCCGAATCCCCGCTCTCGAGGAAGGTCTTGAAGCGGACGAGGTCGTTGTTCTTAACCCGGGCAAACATGTCGGACATGATCATGTACTCAGGGATGAGGCCCTTCTGCTGCGACGCGTCGTCCTGCGCCGACCCGTCGTCCGGTGCGGTCTGCACCTGGCGCTCCTCCAGGTCCTCCTCGTCGGCCGTGCCGCTCGCGACCATCATGCTGGCGAGGTCGAAGCTGCTCTTGGTGATGGTGAGCGGATACGAGGCGAGGGCCTCCTGCTCGGTGCGGGCGATGTAGTCGTTCACGCCATTGGAGAGGGCCAGGATCGCCGCGATGCCGATGATGCCGATGGAGCCGGCAAACGCCGTCATGAAGGTGCGGCCCTTCTTCGTCATAAGGTTGTTGAAGGAGAGGGCAAGCGCGGTGAGGAAGGACATGGAGGCGTGGCGGGTGGGGACGTCGTCCCGGGAGGTGCCTGCGCTTCTCCTCCTCCCAACGAGCGCCTGGGCCTCGTCTGGTCCGTCTGCCTGCTCAGCGCTCGCTTCGCTCGCTCGCGCCTGCGGCGCGAAATCGCTGGCAGACGGACCAGACGAGTCTTCGGTGCTGGGGAGAGGCACGGGCACCTCCCCCGCAGGGGTCTGCGGACCCGCCGCGGCTCCAGGGCCTTCCTCGCCGAGGGGGCCCACACCTTCGAACAGGGCGGCCTTTGTTTCGGTTGTGGCGTTGTCGCTCACGGGGGCGGCGTCGGCTGGCGCCTCGTCGCCTACAGCTGAGTTGTCAAGTTCCCTCAGAATGGGATTAGTGTCGTCGATGATGTGGCCGTCTTGGAGGCGCACGATTCTTGTGGCGTACCGCTCGGCCAGCTCGGGGTTGTGCGTGACCATGATGACCAGTCGCTCGTCGGCAATCTCCTTCAGGAGGTCCATCACCTGGATGCCCGTCTCGGTGTCCAGGGCGCCCGTCGGCTCGTCTGCCAGCACGATGTCGGGGTCGTTGACCAGGGCGCGCGCGATGGCCACGCGCTGCATCTGGCCACCCGAGAGCTGCGCCGGGCGCTTGTTGACGTGGTCTCCCAAGCCCACGCGCTCGAGAGCCGCGCGGGCACGCTCCTTGCGGGCGGCGCGGTCGATGCCGGCCAGCGTCAGCGCGAGCTCGACGTTGGAGAGCACCGTCTGGTGCGGGATGAGGTTGTAGCTCTGGAAGATGAATCCGATGCGATGGTTGCGGTAGGTGTCCCAGTCCTTGTCGGTGTAGTCCTTGGTCGAGATGCCGTTGATGACGATGTCGCCCGAGTCGGCATGGTCAAGGCCGCCGAGGATGTTGAGCATCGTGGTCTTGCCCGAGCCGGAGGCGCCCAGCACGGCCACGAACTCGTTATCCCTAAACGCCACCGACACGTCGTCCAACGCGACCTGCGTGAAGCCGGCCGTGACGTAAGCCTTGCGGATGTTCCTCAGCTCAAGCATGGACTGTCCCTGCCTAGTATCGAGATGCAATGTCACTAGACTACCCATTTGTGAAGGTACCTAACGGCATTCACCCCTCGGTTCATCCCGTACACACAGACGACGCTCATCGGGGACGATTTGGACAGCTTGTGGCCGCCAGATGACCCGTCGCGCACGGTCAGGTTCCGGACGGGTCACCTCCCACCGTTATCGTGACCCGTCGCGCACGGTCAGGTTCCGGACGGGTC
>CADBRX010000120.1 GCA_902797175.1 uncultured Coriobacteriaceae bacterium
CATCCAGCGGCTGAGAGCCTCTCTGCCAGGGATCGACTGTGGCGCATGCGGCGCTCCCAGCTGCCGCGCGCTGGCCGAGGACATCGTCAAGGGCCACGCAACGCTTGAGGATTGCAAGATTCTTGAAAAGCGAGGTGATGAGGTTGAAGGTCAGTGAGCTGCTTGCGCACGGGTTCCAGGCCGTGTCGCTGCCCGATGGCGAGCGCGAGATCGACGGCGTGTACATCGGGGACCTGCTGAGCTGGGTCATGGGCCGCGCGCAGATGGACAACGCGTGGATTACCATCATGACCAACGTGAACGTGATCGCCGTGGCGAGCCTTGCCGACACGTCGTGCGTGATTCTGGCCGAGGGCGTGGAGATGCCCGAAGACCTGGTCCAGACTGCCCAAGAGAAGGAGATCAACATCCTGAGCAGCAGCCAGCCCATCTACGAGACCGCGCTCGTGCTCGCCGGACTCGTCTCCTGAGGCAGTGGCCACCATGAGCAGATACCACTACGACCTCCACGTGCACTCCTGCCTTTCCCCGTGCGGAGACGCCGACAACACGCCCAACAACCTGGCGGGCATGGCGTTTCTCAACGGGGTCCGCATCATGGCGCTGACCGACCACAACACCTCGCGCAACTGCCCGGCATTCTTTGCGGCAGCCGAGAGGTATGGCATCGTGCCCATTGCGGGGATGGAGCTCACCACGTCGGAGGACATCCACGCAGTGTGTCTGTTCGAGACGCTCGAGGCGGCGTTGGCCTTCAACGACGAGGTGGACACGAGGCGCGTGCGCGTCAAGAACCGCGAGGACATCTTTGGCGAGCAGCTGATCATGGACGAGGACGACAACGTGGTGGGGCGCGAGGAGGACCTGCTCATCAACGCGACCACCATCGCTCTGGACGAGGCGCCCGTGCTGGCGGCGCGCTACGACGGCATCTGCTATCCGGCGCACATCGACCGCCCGGCAAACGGGGCCATCGAGATTCTGGGTGACTTCCCGCACTATGTGGGGTTCCACCTGGCAGAGCTGCACGACCGAGAGAACCGGGACGAGTACGTGAGCACGTACGGCCTCGAGAACATCCGGCTCCTGTTCAGCTCCGACGCCCATTACCTGGACCAGCTCCGGGATGGCGAGGAGAACGACTACTTTGAGTTCGAAGACGACCTCTTTGGCGCCGCGCTGCGCAAGAGAGTGTTCGAAGACCTGAGACTGAGCTAGTGTTGGGGAGAAGATGAAAGAACTTTCACTGAACATCCTCGATGTTGCCGAGAACTCCGTAAAGGCGGGGGCGACGCTGACGCAGATCCTGCTGACGGAGCATGACAACGTGCTCAAGCTGGAGATTGTCGACGACGGCTGCGGCATGAGCGAGGACGTCGTGCGAAGCGTGGTCGACCCCTTCTACACGACGCGCACGACCAGGAAGGTGGGGATGGGCATCCCGCTGCTCAAGCTCGCGTGCGAGCAGACGGGCGGCAGCCTCACCATCAGCTCCGTCACGCAGGAGGCCGATCCCGTCGGGCATGGGACGCACGTCACGGCGACGTTCCATACCGACCACATCGACTTCACGCCCCTCGGCGACGTGAGCGCTTCGGTATTGACGCTGATTCAGGGGCACCCTGACACGGACTTCCTCTTTCGCCACGAAACAGATGGTGGCGTCGTGGAGCTCGACACCCGTGAGCTCCGGGAGGTGCTAGAGGATGTGCCGCTGAACAGCTATGATGTTATGCAATGGATTGGGGGAAATCTGCAAGAACAGTATGAGGCACTGTCTCAAGTGACGGTTTGAGTGGAGAGGATTGAGTATGAAGTCATTGGCTGAGTTGCAGGCAATAAAGAATCGGATGAAGGACAGGGTTGTCCTGCGCGACGGGATGGAGGGCATCCGCGTGGTCGTGGGTATGGCCACCTGTGGCATCGCGGCCGGCGCCCGTCCCGTCCTGAACGCCTTCGTCGAGGGCGTCAACAAGGAAGGCCTTGAGGGCAACGTGACCGTGACGCAGACGGGCTGCATCGGCATCTGCCAGTACGAGCCCGTTGTCGAGGTCTTCGAGGCCGGCAAGGAGAAGGTCACCTACGTGAAGATGACTCCCGAGAAGGCCCAGGAGGTCATCGAGAAGCATCTCAAGGGTGGCGAGGTCGTTTCTGAGTACACGATTGGCACCGTTGCGTAAGTTTGGAGGTTTATTGTGATTCGTTCACAAGTCCTAATCTGTGGCGGTACCGGTTGCACCTCCTCGGGAAGCCAGCAAATCCAGGATAGGTTCGAGGCCGAAATTGCCAAGAACCAGCTTCAGGACGAGATCAAGCTCGTGCGCACCGGCTGCTTTGGCCTGTGCGAGCTCGGCCCCGTCGTCATCGTCTATCCTGACGGCACGTTCTACAGCCGCGTCACCGTCGACGACGTCGAAGAGATCGTGTCCGAGCACCTGCTCAAGGGCCGTCCGGTGCAGCGTCTGGTCTACGACGACCACGGCAAGGCCAAGGCCGACGAGTTTGGCAACATCGCCCTGTCCGATACTTCGTTCTACAAGACCCAGAACCGCGTCGTGCTGCGCAACTGCGGTGTCA
>CADBRX010000121.1 GCA_902797175.1 uncultured Coriobacteriaceae bacterium
CGACGACGTGCTGCGCGAGGGCGAGTGGCAGAAGTGGTTTGCCGAGAAGCCCGAGGTCCTCACCCGCGAGGAGAAGGCCGAGTGGATCGCCACGCAGACGGGCGTGACCTGCGGCTCCGACGCGTTCTTCCCGTTTGGCGACAACGTCGAGCGCTGCCACAAGTCTGGCGTGGAGTTCATCGCCGAGCCAGGCGGCTCCATCCGCGACGACAACGTGATCGAGACCGCCGACAAGTACGGTATCGCCATGTGCTTCACCGGCATGAGGCTCTTCCACCACTAATCCGCAGCAGACACCAAAACTGTTGAGCGGGGCCAAGCCAACATCGGCTTGGCCCCGCTCTGCACACACGACACAACCCTGTGTCTCTGGGCGCGTGGGCTTGGGTCATGAGGTCCGGGGCACCACGATGTCGTAACGGACCACCTTGCCCATAAGCGAGCTGCTTGGCTTGACGCCAGCTAGATACGGCCCCTTAAGAGGCCGCTTGACGACGACCTTGCGCGGATACGTCGCCATGGCCGCCTGCAGGAGCTCCGTCTCATTGTCGCAAGGCCTCTCAAGCCTCTGAAAGAGCTGAAGCTTCTTGTTGGTGGCAGCCTTCCGACGTCGCTCTGGAAACATCGGATCGAGAAATACTACGTCAGGCGAGATGTCCATGCTGGCAAGCAGCTTGGCGCTGTCTCCCTTGACGAGCGTCATGCGGCTTGCCACATCAACCAATCGGGAGTCATCCAAGGCACGTGCCAGCGCGTCCTCCAGCAAGGCGTCAATGACCGCGTCCCGCTCGTACAGCACGACCGAAAAGCCCGCTGCAGCCAGCAGCAGGCTATCCTCGCCCAAACCGGCCGTGGCATCCACCGCAACGGGCTTCTCTACCCCACGGACACGAGCCGCGCGAACCAGCAGCTCCTTCGATAGCCTATCGGGGCGCAGCCGCGGCAGCATGCGGGCAAAGTCGCCGCGCAGCTCAACTCCATCCGCCACAAGCGCCAGGCCTTGCTCGTCTCGTCGCAGCTCAAGCCCTTCGGGTAGCGTCAACCCGTCCACGGACGCCCTTACACCAACTTGCCCTGGCAGTGGTCAATCAGGTGCTGGATCATCTGGGCGGTCCAGCCGGTGTAGTCACGCTTGCGTGGCTTGAACTCGCCGTCAACCAGCTCGTCAAAGGAAACCTTGATCTTTGCGTAACGCGTCACCTTGGTCGGGTCGTCAAGCGTGAGGCAGGTCTCGATGGCCTTGGAGGCATTGAGGCCCATCATCAGGCGCGGGTTGTACATGACATGCGCCTCACCCTCGTCATCGAGATAGACGACGACAGATTTGGTCACGCCAATCTGGTTGGCCGCAAGGCAGGCCGCATCCTCGAGGGACTTCACGGTGTCGATAAGGTCTTCTGCAATGGGAGCGTCCTCAGGCGTGGCCAGCTGGCAGCGCTGGGAGAGCAGGGCCTGATCCTTAACGAGCTCTTTGATCATGGTCGTTCCTTTCAGTGTTTGGCAGTCGCCAAAAAATGCTACGCAAGATAGTGGTCTCTGACCCGAGCAAGCAAAGACTCGTTGAGGCCAAATTCTTCGCTCAGATACTCCTCCCGCGAGTCATATCTCTCGTCGACGGCGGCAAACGCAGCTCGAAGGTCCGTCTCGTTCACGCCGTTGATCTTTCCCCAGTTCATGCGGTCGTTTTCCGATATGAACGAGGGAATCTCCTCGGGACGCATACCGATGATGGAGGCGCGATACTCATTGGTCAGGAGAAACTCCCCAACGATGTCGTCATCGGGCACACCAAGAATCATGAGCAGCACGGCGGCGCACACGCCAGTGCGGTCCTTTCCCGCCGAGCAGTGAAAGTACAGAGGGGCTTGCCCATCCGCAAAGCGCCTGACCAGCTCGTGAACGGCAGGGTTGTCAAACATCATCGAGGCGTAGAGCTCTCGCATGAAGGTCTCGGGGTCTTCCTGGATTCTTTCGCTGATGCGCCCGATGCCCGCAGGCGAGAAGTCAACCTCCACTCCATCCTCGTCGCGCATGCCGCCCACGCGCAGGTACTCCACGCCTTGGGGCACGTAATCGGGCTTTCCCTCCGTCTCGCCCTTCGCGCGCAGATCAAGAATGAAGCGCAGCCCAAATCCGTCTACGAGCTTCTTCTGCTCATCCGTCAGGTTGAGCAGCGTGCTTCCACGGTACAGGAGGCCGTGCTTGACCTGGCGACCATCACCTGCTTGCATGCCACCAAGCTCTCGCAGGGACAGCTCTTTGGGAAAGCCGGGTACGTACCCAGCGGTTGTCGTCAAATCCACAGGCAGCCTCTCTGTCAAAGCGATTATGCGCAAAGAATAATGGTACCGCATGACCTGCCGAGATGGCGAGATGTGTCGTCTCGACACGGTTTGCATTCACACTTGTGCTTTCTGTTCTATCTGTTATAGTTCTTCTATAACAGATAGAACAGAAAGGAGCTCCCATGGTCCTATCTATCGATCTTCAGTCAGATGAGCCCATCTACCAACAGATTCGCTCCGGCATCGTTTTGGCCGTCGCTACGGGCGAGCTCGCTCCGGGAGACGCACTCCCCAGCGTCCGCTCTCTTGCCAGCGACCTTGGTGTCAACATGCACACGGTCAACAAGGCCTACGCCGTCTTGCGGGACGAAGGGTATGTGGCCATGCGTGGCAGAAGCGTTGCCTTCATCGCTGACACGGCAGGTAGGGCCTCCCCCCTCCAGGCGCAGGCATTTGAGCTGCGGATGGCAGAGTCTCTCTACAGGCTTGCACTCGAATACCGCGCTCGTGGCGGTTCTGAAGATGGCTTCATCCAGTTGACGACCACGCAAGCTAGGTCGGCGTTCTCCCCCAAGAAAGAAGGCGAGTAGCTATGGCAGTCATGGCTCTTGTCATGGTTATTATGGTTTTGCTGGTTGGCCTCATCATGGCCATAACCCCCTGGATCATGCCTCCGACGGAATGCTTTGCCGTGACGGTTCCTCCGTCGACCCAAAAAGATCCTCGCATCATGAGGCTCAAGCGATCTTTTAGCTGGACAGTTGCAGCAACGACTGCTGTTTCCGCAGGAATGCTCGCCCTCATGATGAGAGAAATGGGCGAAGCTTCTGGGGTAGATCTCTCTCGATTCTCACTCGGCATCACCCTTGCCACGCTGGCACCCATAATCGTGGGGCTTGTCCTCATGCTGCGTTGCCGCAAACGCGTCCAGGAGCTCAAGCAACAGGAGGCTTGGACTGCCGGCTCCAGGCGCGCGGCCGCCGTTATGGGCAGTGAGGCTCCCGGGCCCATCTCCCTCGCGTGGAACCTTCTGTACGTCCCCATCGTACTTGGCTTCGCGGCCTTTGCGCTCCTGTCATACGATCAGTTTCCCGAGCAGATTCCCATGAACATCAGCATTGCGGGCACCGCCACCCAATACGCACCAAAGAGCGTGGGCACCGTGCTGTTCCCTGCGATCATGGCAGCATTCCTCGGGATAGTCTTCACGTTCTCGCATTGGATGATGTTCATCTCCAAGACGCCCGTTGACCCTGCGGCCCCAGCAACCTCCGCTCTTGCCTATGGGCGCTTCGTGCGGATTCAGAGTCTGGCCACGCTCATCGGGGGGCTGACCCTTACCCTTGCCATAGGGGTGCCCCTTCTTCTCTCGTCCCTGGAGAGGATTTCCCTGACGACCGCAAGCCTTTTGATCATGGTCGCAACCTTGGCGATCGTCGCGGGCGAAGTTGCCGTCTCGTCCCTCACTGGCCAGGCGGGAGGAAGGCTCGCAGCAGAGTTGCGGCCAACCGATGAGGTTGCCCAGGATAACGACGGGCACTGGCCCTTCGGCATCTTCTACGCCAATGCCGACGACGCGAGCGTCATCGTTCCCAAGCGCTTTGGCGTTGGCTGGACCATCAACATGGCGCATCCCGCCGCATGGGCACTTATGGGAGGCCTCTTGCTCTTTGTGGCTGCGTTCTCGCTGCTCATGACCTCGATTGGGGCATAGGCTATCCGCAGAGCTGGTCTATACCAGCCCCGTCGCCTCGTCAATGCCAAGCACGATGTTCATGTTCTGAACGGCCGCACCAGAGGCGCCCTTGCCGAGGTTGTCAAAGAGGGACGTGACCGTCACGTGGTCGTCGCTTCCACAGACAACGATCCGCAGCTCATTGGTGCCAGCGAGTTGGTTGGCATACAGCGTCGTGCCCTGCTCGCCCAGAGGCGTCACGCTCACAAAGCGCTGGCCCGCATAATGATCGGCAAGACAGGCATGGATTTCGGCCGCGCCCACGCCACCGGGCAGCAGGTCGCGGTGAAGCATGATGCTCGTTGCCATGCCCTTGTAATAGTCGTCAACCACCGGAAGGAAGACGGGTGCCTTGGAAAGCCCGCAGACCTTTTGCATCTCGGGCAGATGCTTGTGCTGGAGCGAGAGGCCATAGATGCCAGGGGCATCGAGTGACACGGGACGGCCGTCAGCCTCGTAGTCGGCAATCATGCGCTTGCCGCCTCCAGAGTAGCCCGTGAGCGAGAAGCATGTCAGCGGGTAGTCAGCCGAGACGATTCCCGCCTGAACGAGCGGCGCTGTCACCGAAATGAAGCCCGTGGCATGGCAGCCAGGATTGGCCACGCGCTTGCTTGCCGCGATGGCGGCGCGCTGGCCTTGGCTTAGCTCGGGAAAGCCGTAGGTCCAGCCGTCGGCTGTACGATGCGCGGTCGAGGCATCGATGATGCAGACGTCAGGATTGTCGACGAGGGAGACCGCCTCGCGCGCGCCGTCGTCGGGAAGGCAGAGGAAGGCGATGTCGCATGCGTTCAGGAAGCGACGGCGCTCGTCGAGGTCATGACGCTTGTCCTCGTCGATGCGCATGAGCTCGAGGTCGTTGCGCGCACCGATGCGCTCAAAGATTTGCAGGCCCGTCGTGCCGCTCTGCCCGTCGATGTACACCCGTGCCTTAGCCATTGCGTCTCCTTGCCCTGAGTTCTCTTGACTTGAGGCTCATTGTACCGTGTGGCGAAGACGATGCCGCAGCCCTTAACACGCATGGCACGTTTGGCACCCCAGGTTGGAGCCCCCGTTAGATGGGAGTTGCTTTTGTAGGCGGATAGTGCGTGAAAGTTTTGATGCCATTTCTCCTTGTTGCAGAGTCTCAAGGCTTCTACCTGTGGGTTTGCAGGAGTAGTCTCATTTAGCATCAAAACTTTCACGAACTATAAAAACGTCGCCAGCCTTTTGGCAAGAACGCACAACCCCGAACCGCGGCCCTCACATGAAGGCTGCGAGATCCTCTTACCTGCGATTGAGGTGGAACGCAAGCGCACCGATGAGGTTGGCCTCGTTGCCATACTTGCAGGTCACGATCTCGGGTTTGCCATAGGGCAAGAAAGCCGCCAAGGGGTCATAGAGGTTATCGAATGCGGCGCGGATGATCTCGGTCGTCTCGGGCCGGGCGCTGATACCACCACCGATGGCGTAACGAGGCAAATCGAGCGTAGCCTGCAGGCTCATGATGCCCGCCGCAGCTTGGAAGCCAAACTCGTCGAGCACCGCCTTGGCGTCCTCGTCCCCCGCCTCGTAGGCATCAAAGAGCATGACGCCGTCCGCATGCTCCAGGTCCTTGCTTGCGGCAAAGGCCTTAGAGATGGCCGCCGCAGAGATCTTGTTGGCCCACAGGCCACCCATGCCCGCCGGGAAGGGCAGCTTCATGCTGTCGAAGTTGGCCAGGAGGCCCGATAGCTCGCCCGCGCCACCGGTAGCACCCATCCACACCTTGCCGTCGATCACGATGCCGCCGCCGATGCCCGTGCCCAGCACGATGACCGCACCCGAGTCGATGTCCGAGAGCGCGCCGAGCCAGCTTTCTGCGTAAGCTGCACATTTACCGTCGTTGGCAACCGTGGCAGGCTTGCCAAACACGGCGCCATAGCGCTCGGCCGCCGGGTAGTCGTGCACCCAGCTAAAGGCGCCGCCCGTATGCGCGATGCCCTTCGCCGTGTCGATGCGGCCGGGCATGGAAATGGCTACGCCTTGGTAGTCGTAGCCGACCACCGCGTCGCGAACGGCCTCAAGAGCGGAGAGCATGGACTCCTCGCTCGAAGTGTCCGCGGGAACCTTGCCCTGCAGCACAAAGCCACCCTCGCGCGTCATCACCGCATACTTAACAAACGTACCGCCGATGTCAAGCACCAGATACTGCTCCATAGCCTTACCACCCTTCAATAAAAGTGGAACACCAGGGACGGAGGTTTCCGTCCCTGGTGTTCCACGTCCTCCCTTGTTGCCTAAACGTTGAGCTCCATCACAAACGAATCCGCCTTGTCGCACGGTTGCCACGTGGGCAGGCCCTCCCCGTTGGGATCGCCGCCCTTCATGAAGTTGGTCCAGTAGTCGAGCATGCGCTCGGAAAGCGCGCGATCGCCGTCGGTCCACGGGCGCCAGCAACGGTCCAGCGTGCCAAAGGTGTAAAAGAGCTCGCTCGAGTGCCAAGCGCCCTGACCGTCACCGGGCAGGTCTCGCGTGAAGTAGTACATGTAGGCCGGCGTGCGCCCCAGCTCCTCAAGCTTATGCGAGAAGGCAAGGCAGCCCTGGTAGAGCGGATCGTCGGCGGGCTTGTTCATCTCGGGCGTTGTGAGGATGTCGTCCTTGGTGCAGCCGATCAGATAGGGCACGTCGGCGAGCTCGCCCGCATCCATAAGCTCATAGTAGCCACCCGTAAGGACCTCGCCGTCCATCGTGGGCGTAAGGAAGAGGCCCTGCGCCTCGGGCATTGCCTTGGCAAAAAACTGCGGCACGAGCGTCAGCACACGGTTGGCCCTGAGGGCACGCATCTCCTCGAGGCTCTTCACGCCCGCGACCTCGGCAAACATCTGGCCGTAATGCTCCTGCTCGGCCAGCGGCATGTCGCGGTGCAAGCCCGAACCGTAGCTACCGCCACTCTGCAAGATGGCCTTGGCAAAGAGTCCCTTTGCCAGAGGAGACGAGCACAGCGTCTGCACGCTCATGGCGCCCGCACTCTGGCCAAAGATGGTCACGTTGGCAGGATCGCCGCCGAAGGCAGCGATGTTGTCGTGCACCCAGCGCAGGGCCGCGATCTGGTCGAGCGTGCCGTAGTTGCCCGAGGTTCCGGCCTCCTCCGTGAGCCACGGGTGCGCCAGATAGCCAAAGACGTTGCAGCGGTACTCCACGCTCACGAGGATGATGCCGCGCGCGCAGTAGGCCGCGCCGTCAAACTCCTTCTCAAAAGCGTAGCCACCCATGAAGGCACCACCGTGGTACCACACGGCCACGGGCGCGTCCCGCACGTCCTTAGGCGCCCAAATATGCAGATAGAGGCAGTCCTCGCTGGGCTCTGCATCATAGGTGGGATCATCGTAGAACTCGGGGTCATAGAGGTCGGACGGCATGCTCTCCTGCATGCACTTGCCCTTCCACGCCGTCGCCTGGTACACGCCCTCCCAGGGCTCGAGCAGCTGCGGCGCACGCCAGCGCAATGGGCCCACCGGCGGCTTTGCGTAGGGCACGCTCTTGTACACCACATAGTCGCCGCAGTCCACGCCCGCCAGTTCGCCATACTTGGTCTTAACCGTCTCGCTCATCGCAATCTCCCTCTCACGAAAGACGCGGACAGCTCTAGCTGCCCGCGTCGTATCCACCACTATGCCAAGTCAGCACCATTCGAGGCAATGACCTTACGGTACCAGTCAAAGCTCTTCTTCTTTGAGCGCGCGAGCGTGCCGTGGCCCTCGTCGTCCATGTCCACGTAGATGAATCCGTAACGCTTTTTCATCTCGCCCGTGCCGCCAGAGACCACGTCGATGCAGCCCCAGGTGGTGTAGCCCAGCACCTCGACGCCGTCCTCGTCGATGGCGGCCTCCATCTGCTGAATGTGATCGCGCAGGTAGTCGATGCGGTAGTCGTCGGCCACGTAGCCGTTCTCATCGGGTGTGTCGATGGTGCCCAGACCGTTCTCCACCACGAAGAGTGGCTTCTGGTAGCGGTCATAGAGCTGGTTGAGCAGGATACGGAAGCCCAC
>CADBRX010000122.1 GCA_902797175.1 uncultured Coriobacteriaceae bacterium
AAAGTTCTGGTCGGGTGGACTGGATTCGAACCAGCGACCCCTTGACCCCCAGTCAAGTGCGCTACCAAACTGCGCCACCACCCGAAGGCAAGCTCTTGCTTGCGAAAGACACTTTACCACAATCGCGACCCATGGCAAGGGTCGGTTTGAAAGAACCTCAAACTTCTGGCTTGTTCCATCTTTTCAGCAAATTGAATAAAAAGGGACCAATGCTAAACCACCGTCGTATCGTTATTGGTATTTCTTGCAACAAGTGAGCTTTGCTATAGGAGAATTCAGTTCGTTATACTATATTTATGGTACAGGTATTACCTATTGGTTGTGTTATATAGATATGAGAGGAATAGGTATGTTGAGTGAGCTTACCGTCATGAATGATGTCGCCAAGATTCTTTCTACGCTTAATGGAGACGAGCAGCGTCGCGTCATCGTTTGGCTGACCGACTACTTCGGCATTCTTGATGACGACTACAGTGACTATGACTTTGCTGCCATGGATTCCCTCGAGCCGCAGGCCTTTACCGAGTATGAGGCCGATGACGAGCCCGTGGCAGAAGAGGCTCCCGACACGTTTGAGTCCTTCTACAACCTCGTAGCCCCCAAGACCGCCATCCAGAAGATCGTCACCGCCGCCCATTGGCTCGAGAACAAGGACGGCAAGGAGGCCTGGAAGTCCTTTGAGGTCAACAAGCTCCTCAAGTCTGTCGACGTCAAGGTGACCTCCGTCTCGGGAACCCTTGGCCTCGAGGAGAAGAAGGACCAGCCCCTGGTGGAAGTGCTCCAGAAGTCCGGTGACTCCATGCAGGCCCGCAAGACCTTCCGCCTGAGCGACGCAGGCCGCTCCTTCATTGAGGACCGCATCGCCTAGCGACATCAAAGATCGTACGGGAAGGGCCTTCTCCGCTGAGGCGGGGGAGGCCTTCTTTCTTTGCGACAAACCGTTACCATACATTCTTAGGTCAAACAGTGTTGGGAGGTTGACATGGAAGCAACGGAGATAATTGGGCCGAGCGGATTCATCAAGCTCGTTCTTGCGCTCGTCTCTCTCCTGCTGTATTACTTCGGGGCAAGACTGGTTTCTGTTCCTCTGCACGTCTGCCGTCTCCGGCAGCGCCATCACGACGTCTTACGTGAGCGCCGACGCGGCGACGTCGTACGCCGTCACCATACTCTTCGCCCTCCAGTTCCTCTTCTTCCTACCTACGACCATCAAGTCGTTCAAGTCCCTGGGAAAGACGGAGCTCCCGCAACAAGGTCCCTTTGTTAAGCGCCTCGCGTCCGCCTCAGGCGATGCGGGCACGCCCAAGCACGCGGCCAACCTTTAGGCAACTGCCCCTCAAACCCCTTAGCTCTGGCGAGCGGCAAGAATGGAGAAGTCATGATCAGGCTCATCGCATCGGACATGGACGGAACGCTCCTCGACGAGAACGGCCAGGTTCCCGAGGAGACGTACGAGCTCATCCACGAGCTGAGGCAGAAGGGCGTCGTGTTTGTCGCGAGCTCAGGCCGCAGGCACAACACGCTCAGGTGGTTCTTCGAGCCCGTTGCGGACGAGATGGACTATGTCGCCTCGCTGGGAACCCAGGTCTATGCTGACGGCAAGCTGATCGACCGCGAGGTATTCAGCTACGCGTCGGTCCTCAAGCTCTGCGAGGTGTGCGAGGGCTTTGACTGCCTCCACATCGCCGTCTATGACGAGGAGCGCACCTACCTGCTTGACGACCTCTCCCAGTATGTGCGCGAGGTGGACAAGGACCTGCCCAACGCCGAGCGTGTCGACGATCCGCCCTCGGCCGAGACCTGCATCATCAAGGCGTCCGTGTGCTGCGAGCGCCCAAACGACATCATGGACATGGCCTACGTCCTCGAGCGCGAGCTCGGTGACCTCTTCACCTTCATGCCCTCGGGCTCGAAGTGGATCGACGTGACGCCCAGCACGTTCAACAAGGCGACCGGCCTCTTTCAGCTGCTCCGCTACCGGGGCATCGACCCCGCCGACGTCATGTGCTTTGGCGACTCCATGAACGACTACCACATCCTGAGGACGGTCGGCCACCCCATGGTGATGAGCAACGCCCGCTACGCCGTGCGTCAGACGCCGGGTGCGCGCATCATCGGAAGCAATGCGGAGCATGCGGTGCAGAAGACCATGAGAGAGGTCCTCGAGTCCCTGTAGGGCTCTCACGACGCTCCAGACACATTCACAACACAGCGCAGGACCCCTACTGGCGGGTCCTGTCCTCAAAGCGGCGACGGTTCCTCTCCGGCTCGCTCTGCACGCGCAGGTGCCTTCCGCGAGCGGACGTTGACGCGTGGTCGCCCTCGGCGGCGCGTGCCTTCGCGCGCTCATGCGCCTTCTGGCGGGCCCGCCTGACATAGCGCTCGGCGCGCCGTTGGCGCTCGCGCCGCTCGCGCTCCTCCTGCCGCCTCGCACGCGTCTCTGCGGCGTGCTGCACCAGGCGTGACACGAGCATTCCCACCGCAAAGCCCGCCATGTCGATGAGCACGTCGGTCACGAGCCCCGCACGACCGGGAACATGCAGCTGGATGAACTCGTCCACGCTCGGCACGAAGACCCACAAGAAGAGGGTCAGCACCGCGGGAAACAGGGGGACGGCGAGCCTGGGACGTAGGGCGACGATGCTGACGAACCCCAGCACCAGGTATTCCGAGAAATGCGCGGCCTTGCGCACCAGGGTGTGCGCCAGCTCCATGTCCTGGACTCCCACGGCCTTGAAGAGGGGCATGACGAGCCTCACGAAGAGCATGCTTTCCTCTGACGACACGGGGCCGGGGATCAGCGAATGCACCCAGATGAAGACCATCCACAGGACGAGGAGGACCTTCCAGGCAAGGCGGCTCTCGTCGTCTGCCGAACGTCGTGCTGCGTGTCTTGCCATGGGTCACCTCCCGTGCCGTATCATGTTCGCGTCTACCCATACTACCCGAGAGGGGCGCCCATGGAGCGCGAGGGTTTCTTTGATCGTGTCTACGAGGTGGTCCGCCAGGTGCCTTGCGGTCGGGTCGCGAGCTATGGGCAAGTCGCCGCGCTGGTGGGGGAGCCCCGCAAGGCGCGCTTCGTGGGCTTTGCCATGCATGCGAGCCCGGGAATGGCTGGCGGCGTTCCCTGCCACCGCGTCGTCTTCAAAGACGGCTCCCTCGCTCCCGGATTTGCCTTTGGGGGGCCTGGCGCCCAGCGTCAGATGCTTGAGGCAGAGGGGGTCCTCTTCAGGGAGGACGGAAGGGTCGACATGGGGCGGTGCGCATGGGAGGTGGGCCAGTGATCGCGGCCCTCCCGAGAAGCGCATGACGTGACGGGAAGCCACTTACCGCACGCATCGGCTTCCTGCCAGTATGCCAAGCGTTATGGAATCGTTCTCAGATAAGATGACTCTTGTGAGAGCGCAACTGCACCCTTCACCTGCGCCTAAGAGAGAGGAATCGCATGAGCAACGAATCCTGGCGACCCAAGCTGCACCTGTCCCCGTATCGTGGGTCCATCTCCGACCCCAATGGCCTCTGCCAGTTCAAGGGCACCTATCACTTCTTCTGCCAAAACGCCCCGACCTATCCACCGGATGGCGACAGCCCCCACGGGTGGGGACACTTTGCCAGTCGTGACTTGGTCAACTGGGTCTTCCTGGGCTGCCACGTCATGCCCGACACGCCCATGGACCGCGACGGATCCTACTCGGGCGGCGCGTATGTCAACGAAGACACCGACGAGCTGTGGCTCTACTACACAGGCAACGTTCGCGATGGCGAGGGGGATGGCACGTCGTCCGGCCGCCTTGCCAACCAAACCCTCATGAAGTCGTACAACGGCATCAACCTGGGTCCCAAGGAGACCGTCCTCGACAATGCGGGCTACCCTGCCTACTGCAGCTGCCACGTACGCGATCCCAAGGTCTGGAGGCAGGACGGTCGCTTCCACATGCTCCTGGGAGCCCGGACGCTTGCCGACAGCCGTGGCTCGATCATGATGTACGACTCTGAGGACGGCATCTCGTGGACCATGGCGGGGTCTGTGACCAACACCGCCGAGAGGCCCTTTGGCTACATGTGGGAATGCCCCGACCGTATCGTCCTCGAGGGCAGGGAGTTCCTCTCCACCTGTCCGCAGGGCATGTGCGGGTCAAACGATCCCGACGACCCCGAGCGCGTGACGACGCAGAGCGTGCATGCGGCCGGATACTTCCCGCTGGAGGGAAGCGTCGCTGACCTCCTTCACCTTGACACGGAGCGCATGGATGCCTCGGCACCACGTCCAGGCATCGACGAGGGAACCTTCGTCGACTGGGACTACGGCTTTGACTACTACGCCTGCCAGTCGCTCGTCGACGAAAAGGGAAGGACCATGCTCGTCGGCTGGATGAGCCTTCCGCACGACAAGGACGACATCCGCGCCTATGACAATCCCACCTCGACATGGCGCGGCGCCCTGACCATCCCGCGCGTGCTTTCGCTTTGCCCACAGTGCGGGCGCATCCTTCAGAACCCTCCCGAGGAGTTCGACGCACTTCGGGGGGAGGCACACGGTTGGGACGGCTCCGTCACGCTTCCCGAGAAGTGCGCCGACCTCGTCATCGAGGGCATCGAGGGGGAGGGGAGCCTCTCGTTTGGTGACTTCCTCACCTTCTCGTATAGGGATGGCAAGGCCGAGCTCCTCTTTCTTGACGACGTGCGGGGTCAGGGCCGCGTGGGCCGACGCGCGCTCATTCCCTCGCTCAAGGACATCCGCGTGGTGGTCGACACCTCCATCCTCGAGATCTACGTGAACCACGGTGGCTGGGTGTTCTCGACGCGCTTCTTTGACGAGAGCGACACCCTCGACATAACGTCGACCTTCAAGGCTTCCTCGAGCGTCTGGTATCCGATGACACCCCTCAACGTAAGCTATCTCGTCGAGCGTTAATCGTTTCAGAAATAGTCTCTAAATAGGCCTCCGTTCGCCATCGCCTAGACATCGATGCGACGGAGGTCTTGTAATTGTGATGGTGACGTAAGTAGCAAAGTCTTGGGGTATGATTGTTGACCGCTATACACGTTTTTTTGAGGGGTGCCGTTGACCGCACGCGACAACATACAACCGACTGACACGAGCGAGTGGGGGCGCGTCAAGAACGCGACCAAAAGCGTCACGGACTATGACGCCCATGCCGCCCAGGCGCACAGCGTCACCGTCGCCCCGCTCGGCACCCCCGAAAACCCCAACAGCAAGATACTCACCGCTGCAAACGTCATCACGTTGTGTCGCTTCCTCCTAACGATGGCCTTCCTGTGGCTTTTCGTTAACCACGCAAATCGCTATGTCGCCCTGGGCCTTTATGCCCTCGCCTCGACGACCGACTTTTTGGACGGCTGGGTGGCACGCACCACGCAAAACGTCAGCTGGCTGGGCAAGATCATGGACCCCGTCATGGACAGGGTCCTGCTCTTCACTGGCGTGGTGGGGCTCATGCTGAGGGGAGAGCTGCCCGTATGGATTGCGTGCTTCGTCATCCTGCGCGACGCCTACCTCCTGGCGGGGTCCCTGGTCCTGCAGCGTTATCGGCGCCGCCCTGTAGACGTCTCCTTCATCGGGAAGGTCACCACGGCGCTCCTGATGGTCGGCTTCTGCTTCCTCCTGCTTGACGCACCCAGGATCTCTGGCCTGGGACTGGTGAGCGCCTCGTGGCTTCCCGTCCTGAACAGCGAGCCCGGCTCCATCGGCATTCTCTTTGTCTACCTCGGCATCATCTGCTCCACGCTCACCGCCATCCTCTACACCCTCGAGGGGGTCTCCGTCGTCAAGACGGCACGGGAGGCTTCATGACAAAACGCCCTCACGCATGGCGAGGCCTGCTGCTGGCCACCTTGGCGCTTCAGGCTTGCCTAGCCCTACGCCCACAACCCGCCCTCGCGCTCGATGACCCCGAGCTTTCCGAAGCCTATGCGGCCATCGTCTGTGACCAGACCGGCACGGTCCTCTGGAGCCAGAACGGCGACGCGGAGCTTCCCATGGCGTCGATCACCAAGATCATGACGGCCATGGTCGCATTGGACTCCGGCGTGAGCCTGGACAAGGTCTGCACCATCACTGAGGAGGAGCTGCATTGGGATTCCCAGACGGCGGGCTTTACCGCATCTGACACCCCAACGCTCCGCGAGCTCCTTCAGGCGATGCTCGTCTATTCCGGAAACGACGCGGCCCTCAACGTTGCGCTCAACGTCAGCGGGAGCGAGCAGGCCTTCGTTGACCTGATGAACGCCAAGGCCGCTGAGCTTGGGATGACGCACACCCACTTTGTCAATTCCCATGGACTCGAGGCGGAGGGGCACTACTCGAGCGTCGAGGACCTCGCCATCATGGGTCGCTACGCTATGGTCCACTACCCCCTGATCGCCCAGACCGTCTGTCTGCGTTCTGTTGACGTCATTGCCGGGGGAGAGGTCCAGCACCTCGAGTCGACTGACGACCTCATGGAAACCTACGAGGGGCTCCTTGGGATCAAGACCGGTGCGGTCGCGGCGGGAACGACGTTTCTCGGTGCTTCACGAAGGGGCACCGTCGCGCTCTACACCGCGGTCCTGGGCTGCGACACGAGCGAGGGGCGCTTTGCCGACACCGCGGCGCTCATGGATTGGGCCTACGGCTCCTACGACCACAAGGCATTTGGGGGCGAGGGCTGGGTCGTTCGCGTGAGCCCCTATGCGCTGGGGTTCAACGCCCGCTGCACCGTCACCCTTCCCGAAGACCCCACCGCCGTCACGTGGCCCGTCGGCCAGATCAGCTACCGAAAGGTGTCGAGCGCGCCAGACCTGCTCGTCGAGCCGGGCGACGCATACTCCTCGACCTCGTGGAGGCAGACGGGGAGGTTCGCAGGCGGGAGCAACGTGCACGTCGACGGACTGCTCTCGACGCCTCCCAGCGTAAACGTCTTTGCCTTGCCACTCTTTGCCGAGGGTCAGGGGGTGTAGCCGTATGGACGAAGAGCTCATGCGCACCATCCTCCATGACGAGCACCTGCTCTTGGGCGCCGTGATGGGAGAAGGAGCCTGTGGCAGGTCTGTGCCGCTCAGCTATCCCGTCGTCTCGGCAGGGGAGCGCTCCTTTGGGGAGGCTCTTCTGTGTGACCTCACCGGGCACGGCTCGCTGCTTCTGAGCGGGGCCTCGGCACCCTCATTCGTGAGCGCGGCCTTTGCGGGAAGGATCCTCGCGGTGGGCGAAGTCGCCTTTGAGGCGGTCCTCACCGGTGATGGGGCCGTCGTGTCGATCGTGCTCCTTGCCCGCACCGGTGACGCCGAATATGCCTGTTGGGACCTCTCGGGCAAGGGGGATGCGCTCCACGCATGGCTGGGGTTTCTCGCTCGCGTGGAGGAGGGCGGCGTGCGTGCGTTTCCCGACCTCGCCCTCGAGGATGCCGCTGAGGCGCTCGTTCCGCTGCTGCTTTGGGGCCCCGAGGCGACCAACGTGCTCTCGGACTATCTGGGAACCCAGCTTCCCCCTGCGCCGGGAACCATCGCCAATCGCAACCTCGATGCGATCGGCTGCCTCGTCGCCACGCTGCCCGAGGTGGGAGAGTGCGGCTATCTCGTCTTGGTGCCCCCACGCTACGCACGCGTTCTCTGGAGGAGCTTCCTCTCGTTTCCGGTCGTCACCCCCATGGGGCGCCGCGAGCTCGTATTTGCGGTTTCTGGCCTCTTTCCCCAGTTGGGCGGCGATGCGTTCGTCGAGGGCAAGCGCGCCGTCTGTCCAAGGGACGCTTTGGTCGAAGCGGGCCTCGTCCGCGCTGAGCAGACGTTTGTGGGTGCTCGCGGACTTGCGTGAAGCCTCTTTGCCACCATGGTCTTGGAGGGTTATCCTGTAGGTGGCTTCGACATCTGCGTACGATCGGACTGCCCATGAAATATGCCATCAACGCACCAACCGTCCCTGACGCGATCGGACCCTACTCACAGGGGACCACGGCGGGAAGGCTTGTCTTTGCCTCCGGCCAGCTGCCCGTCAAGCAGGAAAACCCCTACGAACTCGTCGAGGGCGGCATACGGGAGCAGACCGAGCGGGTCATCGACATCGTGGAGGCCATTCTTGCGGAGGTTGGCTGTACCCTGAACGATGTGGCGCAGACGACCATCTACCTTGTCGACATGGACGACCTCGACGTCGTGAACGACGTCTATTGGCGTCGCTTTGAGATGCCCGCACCGGCACGCAGCATCGTCGAGGTGTCTCGCATTCCCATGGGGGCGCTCATCGAGATGGACTGCGTCGCGTGCCGATAACACAGCATGCCCGCTTTAGCTGTGTATATCCTTCCATACGGCATCTTTGCGACTAAACCTCATGCTCAACATGAGCCTTAAGCGGTATTATGACTTGGTATTGTCCTAGAGGGGAGCCTTGCATGCAGCCTTCAAAGAAGACGTTTGGCACGACGGAGATCTTCCGCATGCCCTCTACAGAGTCCACCTCGCCAGACCTCTCTGGCGCAGCCAAGCCCGCCAACCCGACACTCGCCATCGTGAAGGGCCCCCACACGGGCCAGGTCTTCGAGCTCACGGATGGCGTCGTCACCTTGGGTCGTGACCCGTCTAACGCCGTCTTTCTCAACGACATGACCGTCTCGCGCCGTCATGCGCGCATCGACATGTCGGGCATCGCTTCTGGCTATGCCACCGTCGAGGACCTGGGGTCGCTCAACGGGACGTGGGTCGACGGCGCCATCGTCAACCGCGCGATGCTCAAGGATGGGTCGACCATCCAGATCGGCACCTTCCGCATGGTGTTCCACACCAATCGCAAGTCTAGTCGCATCGAGACTGGCGCATAGTCAAACATGGCCGACGCGGGGTACCTCACCATAGGTAAGGTCGTCAAGCGGATGCAGGAACGCTATCCTGACCTTTCCGTCTCCAAAGTCCGATTCTTGGAGGACGAGGGCCTGCTTGCGCCTTCGCGTACGCCCGGCGGCTATCGCCTGTACTCTCAAAACGACATCAAGCGGCTCGAGAAGATTCTCTATCTTCAGAAGCATCGATTCATGCCCCTCTCGGTCATTCGCGAGGAGCTCGATAGGGAAGAGAACACGGGATCGTCGACCATGGCGTCGGCTGCTGCGGTGGCTTTTGCCAACGAGACTGACGACGAGGAGACCGTGGGGAAGCTCCATCCCATCGACCGCATCCCCGACCTGTTGGGCGTTTCGATCACCTTCGTGAAGCAGCTGGCCGAGGCCGGGATCATCACGCTGCAGCGCTCTCCCCATGGCAGGGATCTGGTCGACGGCAAGGACTTTTCGCTCATCCGCACCTGTGACGGCCTGAGGCACTTTGGTATCGGCGCCAAGAACCTGCGCCAATACGTCACGGCAGCAAACCGCGAGAGTGCCATGTTCGAGCAGGCGCTCGTGGTGTATGCGCGCACGGGCGCAGGCGACGTCGAGCGCACCGAGGAGGCACGTCAGCAGTTTGACGCCGCCTTCACCGAGATGCTCCTCCTCACCAACCAGGTACGCAACGCCCTCATCGCACGCCAGATAAAACAGTCGTTCAAGGGCTTGGCTGACTAGCCTTCCCTCGCAATGCAAGCAACCAGGAAAGGAACGATCGTGTCTAGCATTGATCTCGAGAGCTTCATCATCGACATTCCCGACTATCCCGAACCCGGCGTCATCTTCAAGGACATTACACCGCTCATCAGCTCTCCCGTGGGCCTTGCCGCCGCGATCGACGCCCTTTCCGACCACTTCCTGGGCAAGGGCATCACCAAGGTGCTGGGCGCCGAGGCTCGCGGCTTCATCGTCGGCGCTCCCGTGGCCTACCGCCTTGGCGCCGGCTTCGTGCCCGCACGCAAGCCCGGCAAGCTTCCGCGCGAGGTGTACTCCCAGCAGTATGCGCTTGAGTATGGCACTGACGAGCTCCAGATCCACAAGGACGCGCTCGGTCCGGACGACCGCGTGCTCATCGTCGACGACCTCATCGCCACGGGTGGCACCACGGTGGCGACCGCCCAGCTCGTCGAGAAGACGGGTGCCGAGGTCGTGGGCTTTGGCTACATCCTCGAGCTTGCCTTCCTCAACCCGCGTGACATCGTGGCCCAGGACTACGACCAGGAGATCTTCACCCTCATCAAGGTCGACTAGCCGCTGGTCACCACTTCGTTTCACGAACTTGTCACTTTTTGGCGCCGCACGGTTTGCGGCGCCTTTCTTTTGTGTCATCATAACGACTATCTCTGAACACTGAGGGGCATGCCAACGCATGCCTTTGCCTTGAAAGGACGACAGTCATGTCGTTTAGATCAAAAGCCGTGACCTGCGGACTCGTTGCCGCACTGGCCTTCGGCGCCAACGCGTCCGTTGCCTTGGCGGTGCCAGAGGCCGAGCTGAGCTCCGCGCGCGAGCGCATGGAGCAGCTGGGAGGGGAGCTCTCCTCGCTCGAGGCCGAGCTCGACTCCCTGACCCTTGACCTCGAGCGTACCGACAACGAGATTGCGCGCACCCAGCAGGACATGGACGACACCAAGGTCGAGCTGGCACACGCGCGCGACGTGCTCTCGCTGCACATGCGCAGCGGCTACAAGAGCGGGGGATTTGACGTTCTTGAGTTCGTCCTGAGCTCTTCGAGCCTCGAGGACCTCGTGAGCCGCATCTATTACATGGAGAAGGTCAACTCGCGGGAGGCCGCAGCCATCGCCGAGGTCAACGAGCTGGAGGCGCAGCTCGAGTCCCAGATGGTCGAGCTCGAGCAGCAGCATGCGCTGCAGCAGGGGCGCGTCGATGACGCGCAGGCCAAGGTGGGGGAGTACCAGGCTCTCGTCGGCGAGGCGCGTGCCTACTACGACCAGCTCGACGCCGAGGTGCAGGCCGAGCTTGCCGCACAGGCACAGGCTGCGTCGACCTCTGATGGGGGCTCCACGTCAAGCGGCTTTGCCACGGCGGTCGCCGCCATCGAGGAGACCTCGAGCACCCCGGCACCTGCGCCGGCACCCCAGGAGCAGACCTCGCAGGAGGGGGAGAGCCAGGAGGACACTTCCTCGAGCGAGGAGGAGTCGTATCAGGAAGATACCTCCGAATCCTACAGCGAGCCTGAGGACACGGGCGGGTCGTGCTATCCGGGCGGAGGAGTCGCCTCGGCCTATTCCTGCATTGGCTGGCCCTATGTCTGGGGCGGGTACGGCCCCTGGTCTGGCGGCTTTGACTGCTCCGGCCTCGTCTCGTACTGCTATGGCGACGGAAGCTGGAGGCGCGGATGCGAGTCGCTCGCCTATGCCATCCAGAACGCGGGCCTTTGGAAATACGGCATGGAAAACCTCTCCTATGGCGACCTGCTCTTCACCGACTCCGAGTACAACCATGTGGGCATCTACATCGGCGGAGGCATGATGATCCATGCACCCACCTTCGGGCGCACCGTCTGCGTCGACCCGGTGTGGGCGTGCTACGGCGGCGGCCCCTTCGTCATGCCCTAGTGCCCCATGGAGCGCAGCACGAGTCCCATACCGAGGCGCCTTTCGCGGCGCTTCCAGATCGACATGGTCGGCGAGGGCATCCTCGTCGGCCTTCTTGCGGGCGCGGTCATCACCTTGTACCGCATCGCGCTCTCTAACGCCGAGCGGCTCTTGCGCGAGCTGACGGGCGCGGCCGCAGGGTCGCCGCTCCTCATGCTCGCGTGGGCATTCGTGCTGTTCGTCGTCTACTATGTCGTGTGTCGGCTCGTCCTGTGGGAACCTGCGACCTCGGGATCGGGGATCCCGCAAGTGGATGCCGAGGTCATGGACCGCATCGACATGCCTTGGTACCGCGTCCTTCCCGCCAAGTTTGCCGAAGGTACGCTTTGTGCCTTCGCGGGGCTGTCGCTCGGACGGGAGGGTCCCAGCGTCCAGCTGGGAGGCGTCTCGGGCAAGGCGGTCTCCCGCATCCTCCACAAGGAGCGAGGCGAGGAGCGCCTGCTTGTTACTTGCGGTGCCGCAGCGGGCATGTCGGCGGCGTTTCACGCACCACTGGCTGGGGTTCTCTTTGCCATCGAGGAGATTCACCGCGAGTTCACGGCGCCACTCATCATCTCGGTCATGACGTCATCGCTCGCGGCCGACTTCCTGGTCTCGCAGGTCCTCGGGGTGGCTCCGGTGCTCAGGCTCTCGTTCGTCCAGGACCTGCCCCACGCACACTATCCGCTCCTGGTTCTCTTTGGGGCAATCTGCGGGCTGGCCGGCGCCGCGCACAATCTGGGGATGTTCCTTTGCCAGGAGAAGCTCTTTGACCGCCTCAAGGGCTATCTGCCGTACTCGCGCTATGCCGTGCCCTTCGTCATCGCATGGTTTGCCGCGTTCTTCTTTCCCGATTACCTTTGCGGCGGTGACGCGATCGTCGAGATCATGCTGGATAACGAGGGCCTGACGCTTATTGCCGTGGCGACGCTCTTGGTGGGGAAGTACCTGTTCACCACGATCTGCTACGGATCGGGCGCCCCGGGCGGCACGCTCTTTCCACTCGTGATCCTGGGCTCGCTCACGGGCCTTCTCTTTGGGATGCTCACCTCGTCGCTTCCGGGCGTCCCGAACAGCTACGTCTCCAACTTCATGGTCCTGGGCATCGCGGGGCTCTTTGCGGGCGTCGTCAGGGCTCCCGTCTCCGCCGTTGTCCTGTGCTTCGAGCTGACCGGCACGCTCGATGCGCTGCTGGCCGTTTCGATCGTATCCATAACGTCATATGTCGTAGCGAACCTGACCCATGTCGAACCGTTCTACGAGGTGGGCCTCGGGCGGCTTCTGGACGTGACCCCCGAAGACCCGACGGTCAATGGCGCCGGCGACCGGATGCTCCATACCTACACCGTGGGTGCAGGAAGCATGGCGGAGGGAAGGCGCATATCCGAGGTGCCTTGGCCCAACGGCTCGCTCGTCGTCAACATCTCGCGCGCGGGGTCAAACATCATCCCGAGGGGTAACGTTACCTTGATGGCGCTCGACGAGCTTCTCGTGACCATGAACTCGGACACCGACTGGGACACGGACATCATCATCCACAAGCTCTGCGAGAGCTCGGTCGTAGGTTCAGGGGAGAATGGGCCTTCCGCACGCTAGTTTATGCTGTCTTAACTCGGCTTCTGTTTACTTTACATAAGATATATTATCGCAGTTTTATATATCTCTACGCAAGTGACCGTCTGTTAAGACATGCGCTTTCGGGATACACTCTTCCTAAGCAGCACCCTTATCCCTTCCGCCATTCTTCTAGGGAGCGCCATGTCGTTTGAGCAATCGTTTGACGTCCTTGTCATCGGCTCTGGCCTTGCCGGCCAGACCGCTGCGCTCAGGGCGGCCTCTCTGGGTGCCTCCACGTGCCTGGTGACTGACGGCCCGCTCTTTTCCGGATCGAGCTTCTCAACAGCCACCTGGGGGCTCGGGATGGTTTCCGAATTGCCCAGCGCTGACAGACGAGGCCCTGAGAGCCTTTTTAAGGCCCTTTGCGATGTGGGTATGGACATGAATACCCCGGAAGTCTCTCAAACGCTTGTGGAGCGTTCAAGTGACGCCCTGTCGTTCCTTAGCTCAAACGGTGTGACCTTTCTTGAGCCCAAGAGCCCTGAGCAACGAGAATACGTCGCCTGCTTTGACCATAGCGTTCGGGCATGGCGTGGCTTCGAAGGCCTCAAGCAGCGTCAGGCCCTTGCACGGGCCCTGCAACAGCATCGCGTAACGGTCTTGACCAATGTTTCCGTTCTCTCGCTCTTGAGAGATGACGAGGGGCGCGTCGCCGGCGCCCTCCTGCTTAGCTCGGATGAGCCGCTCTCTACTTTACATAAGACTGTTCAGCCGCTCTTCGTGCGCTCTTCTGCGACCATTGTCGCCACAGGTGGCTATGGGGCACTCTTCGAACGTCATCTCTGTTCCGACTCATGCCAAGGCATCGGTCATTCCCTTGCCCTCGATGCTGGCGCTGACCTGGTGAATCTTGAGTTTGTGCAGCTCATGCAGGGTATGCCCTCCCCTCTCGGGGCCATCGTCTTCAACGAGAAGCTCTATCGCCACACCTCATTTGTTTCCAAAGAGGGTGCAGATGCCTTTGCCTCGTCAGGCATCTCCCGGGAGGACGTGAAGGATGCGCTCGAATGCCACTCATGGCATGGCCCCTACACAACCAGATTGCAGAGCCACGTCATCGACGAGACGCTCGATGCGGCACGTCTTGCGGGAAGCCCGTGCTTGGCACGATATGACGAAGAGATCCTTGGGCCTCAGGCCCCCGAGTTCATAAGGACGTACCTCTCGTGGCTGAAAACCGCACGAGGCATTGACCCTCGCACGCCTGAAGAGGTCGGGATGTATGCCCACTCATGCAACGGGGGCATCAAGATCGATTCCCAGGCCCGCACGTGCGTCGACGGCCTCTTTGCATGCGGCGAGTGCGCGGGAGGCGTCCATGGGGCAGACAGGATCGGCGGCCTGGCAAGCGTGGCCGCCACGACGTTTGGACTTGTTGCCGGCGAGCAGGCCACAGGGGGTGCCGTCGCGTCTTCTGACAACAGCGTCGCTTACCCGACATCTCCGCTTTTGGTCTCTGACATGACGCCTCAGGTGCTCGACGAGATTCGCATCCAGCTTGACCGTAGCTGCATGGTCAACCGCGACGCCCCTTCATTGCAAGGCGCCCTCGCCACGCTCAACAATCTGGAAAGCGACCTCATGGCGTCTTCTCGCGAGCTCACCCCAGAGGACGTGCGATGCGCGTCACAAGACGAGCTCAAATGCCTGTCTCTGGTGACAACAAAACGCCATAGGCTGCAGACGGCCCGCGCGGTCATCACGGCTTGCCTCAACAGAGCCGAATCTCGGGGTCCGCATCACCGGACCGACTCCCCCTTGACCGATGCCTCCCAAGCCAGGCAGAAGCCCATATCCAAGACCTGTCTCTGATGCGTTGCACGGGAATCCGGCAGGCTCCCTAGACGGACCCGCTGGAGCCAAAGCCACCCGCACCGCGGTCGGTCTCGTCTAGCTCGTCGACCTCGACGAGTGTGACCACGGGAACGCGCTGGATGACGAGCTGCGCGATGCGCTCCCCGCGCTCGATGGAGATGGGAACCTTGTCATCGAGGTTGACCGCAAGGACCTTTAGCTCACCGCGATAATGCGCATCGATGAGCCCAGGCGTGTTTGCCATGGAAAGGCCACGCTTGAGCGCCATGCCGCTCCGCGGCTGAACAAAGCCCGCATACCCCTCGGGGATGGCGATGGCAAGGCCCGTGGATATCAGCCTGCGCTCATGTGGTTCAAGCACGACGTCTTCGTTGGCACGCAGGTCGAGCCCGGCGTCTCCAGAATAGGCATAGGCAGGCAGCTCGACCGTCGGGTCAAGTCGCTTGATGCGAAGGTCGATCATCTCTTCACTCATGTACCAGGCTCCGCAACTCCTCGTTGAACTCGTCGACATCCTTGAAGTCACGATAGACGGATGCAAACCTGACATAGGCAACCTTGTCAAGCACGACCAGGCGCTTGAGGACCATCATTCCCAGATCCTGTGCATCGACTTCCGTGACGCCCGCATCGCGAAGCTCGGTCTCGATGTCATCGATGAGCGACTCAAGGTCCTCAAGCGGCACGTTGCGTTTGACGGTGGCGGTCAGAAGGCCCCGCATGAGCTTGAGCCGATCAAAGGTCTCTTTGCGACCGTCGCGCTTGACGACCAAGAGGGGCATCTCCTCGCGACGCTCATAGGTCGTGAAGCGATAGCCACAGTTTACGCACTCGCGACGACGCCTTATGGCGTCATTGTTCTCGGAAGGACGGGAGTCAACTACCTTTGATTCGTCACAACCACATTTAGGACAGCGCATGAAATCTCCCAACGTACAGCTTAAGTAGGAAGATAGCATACTGTAGCTGCTATTGAGCGTTGGAAGACTCACTGTTCCCCAAGCACATAGTAAGGCCGCACATCCAAATTTGACCTTTTTACCGACCGTTGGAAGGAACGATCAGTCGCTGGCCAACCATGATGGTTGCGTTGTTAAGACCGTTGGCGTCCTTGATCCAGGAAACGACCTCCTCCGAGGAGCGTCCGGCCACAGGATGGTCATCAGCTATGTCCAAGAGGCAGTCTCCCTGCTTGACCGTGATGCAGGTCGTGGCGACGTTGTCGATGGCAGAGATGCGCGATGTCAAGATCATATCGGAGGCAATAGAGGCGCCCATAAGCGCGAACACGAGCGAGATGAAGACAACGGAAGCAATGAGGGAATTACGAAACGCCTGTACCTCACTGGCGCGGGAGGCCGATTCATGACGGTCTTTCTTTGAGGCGCTCGCTCCGCCCTCGATAAGCTCGAACTCAAGATCATGACGGTGCGCAAGAGCAAGATTGCCCTGCGTCCTGTAGGTGTTGTAACGATGTGTGCGCGTCTGGGTGCTCATGTGATGCCCTCCTCCTTCTGACGTTCGTACTAGGTATATCGTGTTCGCAGGACACTAATTCTATTTTGCACTGAGAACAGTTGTACCCGAACGCCTGTACATCATTATCTACACACGTTTGTTTGTGTCAAGCATTAATCGGGAACATTTGTTTGCAGACTTTCAAAAAGAGTGCTATAGTAGCCACAGGATAGAAGGAGGAGCCCATGTCTAGAGACAAACTGAGCAAGCGTCAGATGGCCATCTACGACTACATTTGTTCCTACACCAAAGAGCGTGGCTTTCCACCCTCGGTGCGAGAGATCGGAGCGGCCGTAGGGCTTGCCTCGCCCTCAACCGTGCACATGCATCTCAAGGTTCTTCAGGAGCGCGGCCTCATCCGGCGTGACTCAAAGAAGCCTCGCACCATCGAGGTCGTCAACACCGAGCCAGAGCAGGCGGAGGGGTTGGTGAGCGTTGTCCAAGATCCCAACAACAACCTCATCACGCTCCCCATCGTCGGGCGCGTGGCAGCCGGCACCCCCATCTTGGCCGAGGAGAACGTCGAGGAAACGATAACGCTTCCCACCAGCATCGTTTCTGATTCCAGCTCGTTTGTGCTCCGCGTACGCGGTCAGTCCATGATCAATGCCGGTATCTTTGACGGGGATTACGTCGTGGTCCGCGAGCAGCATGACGCCCATGACGGAGAGATCGTCGTGGCGCTCATCGACGAGTCCGCCACCGTCAAGACGTTCTATCGCGAAAAGGATCAGATTCGCCTGCAGCCCGAAAACGACGCCATGAATCCCATTTATGTCAAAGATGCCTCCATCATCGGCAGGGTTACGGCGCTCATCCGCTCCCTCTCGTAGGCCATGGTCTCTCCGCGCAACCGACAAGAAGCTCCTAACGCATCCCGCGTGCTCATCTTTGATGCGGCACGCGGGTTTTCCGTCATATCGATGGTGCTCTTCCACTTCTGCTATGACCTCAGGTTCATCCAGGGGCGCAACCTCTGGTGGTTTGCCCCGCCCCTCCAAGACATATGGCGCTGCAGCATCTCGTGGGCCTTCGTGTTCATCGCGGGCTGCATGTTTGTATGGTCGCGTGACAATCTCAAGCGGTCCGGCAGGTATCTTCTTGCCGCGCTCCTCATATGGATCGTCACGACCGTCGCCGCTGTCGATGTGCCCATCAACTTTGGCGTGATCTTTTGCATGGGAGCCTGCACGCTCTGCACGTGGGTCCTCTCGCGCCTCAACATCACACCTTATGGGCCTGTTCCCGCAGCAATCCTTCTGTGCTGTTTTCTGGCCACGCAAGGTCTCGCCCGCGGAGTCGTGGGGTTTGGTCCTTGCTCGATCGCCCTGCCAAGACAGCTCTACATGACCCCGTGGCTGTCTTGGGCGGGTTTTCCTGGGCCAGGCTTCATGTCGGGTGACTACTACCCACTTCTCCCCTACCTCTTTCTCTACCTTGCCGCGTCATCGTTGGCACGAATGTGGAAGGACCGGGGATTGCCTGCCTGGTGTTACGAGAGCCGCTTTCCCCTTCTTGAGACCATAGGGAGGGCGGCGCTGCCCATCTACTTCCTACATCAGCCGCTCTTGCTTCTCCTGGCACAGCTCATCTGATGGGCGCATGGCCTCAGAGCCTATTCGACGATGTAGGGCTGGAGGGTCATGGCCATGCGCTCTGACACCCTCACGGTGGCCAACAGGCCGCCCTCCTCATACCTTTCGCTGATGACCTGCGTGCGCTCGTGCACCATGCGCATGAGCATTCCCTTGTCGTAGGGCACAAGGACGGTGCAGGTCGTATCGCCATCGCTCGCCTCCTGCGCCACGCGATACAGCAGGCCTCGAAGGCCGCGCCCTTCGAGCGCGGATATGCAGACGGCATCGGGATGCGTGACCTCCAGCTCCTTGCGCTGTTCATCGCTCAAAAGGTCCACCTTGTTGTAGACGAGCACGCTCCTCTTGTCGTGTGCACCTATCTCCTTGAGCACGTTGTTGACCGCCTCGATCTCCCTGTCGGCATTGGGATCGCTTGCGTCGACAACGTGCAGGATCAGGTCGGCAGCAACGACCTCGGCAAGGGTGGACTTGAACGCCTCGACGAGGTTCGTGGGGAGCTTCTGGATGAAGCCGACGGTGTCGGTAATCGTGATCTTTCGTCCCTCTTCGAGGTCCAGAGAGCGCGTGGTGGGGTCAAGCGTGGCAAACAGCTCGTCCTTTGCATAGACCTCAGAGCCCGTCAGCTTGTTGAGAATCGTGGACTTTCCCGCATTGGTGTACCCGACCAGGGCAACGCGGTAGATGCCGGCATCCCAACGCGCCTTTGACTGAACGCCCCGTCTCTGTTCGAGGGACTTGAGCTCCCTGCGAAGCGTGGCGATGCGATCGCGGATGAGGCGGCGGTCAACTTCCAGCTGGCTCTCGCCCTGTCCAAAGCGGCTCCCGATTCCACCTCTCGTCTGCTCCCCCACAAGGTGGCTCCACATTCCGCGCAGCCGTGGAAGGAGGTATTGGAGCTGCGCGAGCTGCACCTGGAGCCGCCCCTCGCGCGTCTTGGCGTGGTTTCCAAAGATGTCAAGGATCAGGGCGGTACGGTCGATCACCTTCTTAGGCTCCTTGACGGCCCTCTCGAGGTTTGACTGCTGCGAGGGGCTCAGCTCGTCATCAAAGATGACGACGTCAGCGTCGAGGGCGTCCACGAGACGGACGAGCTCCTCCGTCTTGCCGGAGCCGATAAAGGTCCTGGGAACGGGACTGTCGAGTCGCTGCGTGAGCGTGCCGACCACGACGGCCCCGTCGGTTTCAGCCAGGCGGCCGAGTTCCGCGAGGGAATCCTCAAGGGGCCATGGGGACCTTCCCGTGTCGACGCCGACCAGAATCGCGCGCTCTGGTTGGGGCTCCGTGGAAAAGGGGGTAAAGCGCGGCATGTCAGGACGCCTCCTTCATTGAGGAAAGAATGAGCTCCAAGGCCCCCTCCTCGCCAAGCGTGTCCATGTCGAGGACGTGCGCACGGCCGTCCCTGCGAATCCAGGACAGCTGGCGCTTGGCATATCTCCTGGTCCTCGTCTTGATGAGGTTCCGCGCCTCATCAAGCGTGATGTTGCCGTCGAGGGCGTCAATGACCTCCTTGTACCCAATCGCCTGCCGAGCCGTGGTAGATTCGCGCAGGCCACGGTCCAGTAGGCGCATGACCTCGTCGACGAGGCCCTCGTCAAACATGCGGTCAACCCTGTCGTCGATGCGGCGGTAGAGCTTGGAGCGCTCTACGCTCAGTGCCCAGATCGACGTTTGATAGTGCGGCTCACGTGACTTGAGATTCTCGTTCTGGACAGCGTACGAAGTTCCCTCATCGGACATCTCGAGGGCACGTATGACGCGACGCACGTTATTCGGGTGGATGAGCGCGGCCGCCTTTGGATCTCTGCCCTCCAGAAGGCGATGGAGAGCCTCTGACCCCTCGCTCGAGGCCAAGCTCTCGTATGCCTTGCGGGCGGGACTCTTCAGCTCTCCGGAGGGAAAGCTCATCTCGTCAATGACGGCATCGAGGTACAGGCCCGTACCACCACAGAGCACGGCAGGATGACCCTCATCCAGAAGCGTGTCGATGCAGCGACGCGCATCGCGCTGAAAGAGGGTGACCGAGTAGTCCTGGGTGAGTTCGGCGACGTCAACCATATAGAGCTTTACGGCGTCCGAGCTCGGGTACGACTTTGCCGTGCCGATGTCCATCCCCTTATAGATCTGCATGGCGTCAACCGAGACGATGGAGGTGGAAAGCTCAAGGGCGACGCGCTCCGCGAGCGAGCTCTTGCCTGAGGCGGTCGGGCCCACGATGGCAATGACGGGAGGCGTCATCATCGGGGCGCGTTGACGAGCGAGCCCGAGAGATACCATGTTCGAGCTTGGTCAATGCGGATGTCGCAGATCTTGCCGACGAGGCTTAAGGCGTCCATCCCCTCGGGAGCGGTGAAGTGGACGGTCTGGTTCTTCCTGCTGTGGCCGACAAGGACGCGCTGGTCGCGCTTGGACGGCCCCTCGACGAGGACTTCGCTCAGGGTGTGAAGGTCGCGTTGGTTGGCGTCATGGGCAAGTTCGGCAACGAGGGCCGCAAGGCGGTCAAAGCGGCCTTGAATGATCTCGTGTGGGGTCGTGTCGACGACACGCGCGGCAGGGGTGCCCTCGCGCTTGGAGTAGATGAAGGTGTAGGCAGACGAATACGCCACCTCCCGAACGAGCGAGAGCGTTTCCTCGAAGTCCTCTTCCGTCTCTTCGGGAAAGCCGACGATGATGTCGGTGGAGAGGGCGATGTCGGGCATCGCCTTCCTGATGCGACGGACGAGGTCGAGATACTCTTCGCGGCTGTAGCTCCGATTCATCTTCTTGAGGATGCGAGAGGAGCCGCTCTGGACGGCAAGATGGAGCTGTGGCATGACGTTGGGCGTCTCGGCCATCGCCCTGATGGTCTCGTCGGAGAGGTCCTTGGGGTTCGAGGAGGTAAAGCGGATGCGGTCGACGCCCGTCTCCCCCACCTTCCTGAGTAGGTCGGCAAAGCGGGGTGCCCCATAGAGATCGCGCCCGTAGGAGTTGACGTTCTGCCCCAAAAGACAGATCTCGCGAACGCCCGCATCGACCAGAGACGAGCACTCCTCCACGACGCGTTCGAGAACGCGGCTTCTCTCGCGTCCGCGGACATAGGGCACGATGCAGTACGAACAGAAGTTGTCGCAGCCCGTCATGATGGGGACCCAGGCATGAAAAACCTGTGCACGATGGCTGGGAAGCTCTGTGGAGAAGCCACGGCCCTCCTCGACGGTGTCCACGATGGGCGCATGGCCAGCTCCGGACTGGCTGCGCGCCTCAACAAGAAGCTCGGGAAGGCTGGAAAGCGCACTGGTGCCAAAGACGACGTCGACGTTGGGAATCCGTTGCCTGAGGTTTGCGCCGTCGCGCTGGGCGATGCACCCACCGATGGCGAGCGTTCTCTTTCCCGAGGGCGGAGCGACCATGCTCACCAGCGAAGAGGCCTGGCCATAGAGTCGCGTGTCGGCGTTCTCGCGCACGCAGCAGGTCATGAACACGACGATGTCGGCATCCTCCGGGCTTGCGGCCGCAAGGCAGCCACAGTCATCCAAAAGACCAGCGACTCGCTCGGAGTCATGTTGGTTCATCTGGCAGCCAAAGGTGATGACGTTGTAGGAAAGCCCGACCAGCTCGGCAACTCTCGGCATAGGCTAGACAATCTCTACGACATCGTCGGCAGAAGAGGGGTTCGACGCCTGCGGCGCCAGACGATGGACATAGACGGCTATGCGTATTGCGGTGCGGCTCTCTCCGGCAATGTCGATGTCGGCAAAGGTCGGAGCGCAGGAAATGTCTACCCCGGTGGGAATCAGAAAGCCTCGGGCGATGGCGATCGCCTTGATGGCCTGGTTGACGGCGCCAGCACCAACCGACTGTATGTTCACGGGTACGCCGTCCTTGACCATGCCGGCAATAGCACCGGCAACAGAGGCCGGAGAGGACTTACTCGATACCTTTAGATACTCCATGGGGCTGGCTCCAGTTTGAGATGATTCAGCATTGTTGGTTCAAGTTGCCAAAGAGAAATTCAGTGGCGTGAAAGACTATGATAGCGTAGTTTTGGCCGTTTCGCACCGAGGCCATCAATCACTTTCCCTTACCTCAAAGGTTACCGTTATCTTCCCCTTTGAGATGCGCATCTTGGGGTCAGAGGCGAGCGTCAGGTAGTACCGCTCCCCCAAGATAGAGAAGTCTCGCTCCATGAGCCGCAGGAAGTAACCCATGTCCTTCTCGGAGATGTGCAGGCCGCGCCTGTCACGCTGGAGGTCGACTATGCCCTCATTGTTCCCCTTTGCCGAGCGATGCGTCAGGCGAGACCAGACGCTTCTCAGCGGCCTGATCTCACCCGCGATGATGCGATGTGCCGTTCGCTCGGAGATGGAGAGGCCCACACCCTGAGCGACCTGGGCGAGCTCTACCGCGTCTGCGGCGGCGCTCAGTCGTTCCAGGACGGGCAGCTCCTCGAGGTCGTCAAGGAAGAGCAGGTCGGTATGAGACAGCGAGGGCCGCACGCGTCTTCGGGCCGTGGCGACGATGTCTGCGGGAGACCCAAGATAGACTTCGCAGGCGCCATGCTCTTCAAGGGCAAACTCGCAACAGGTCCGTATGATGTTGCGCGGCCCCCTCACGATCGACTGGTTGCCTTCGTCATCGGTCCCCAGATGGGGCCAGGTCGACTGGTCGGCCCGCTCGGACAGGCGCTGGGCATCGGAGACCAGCTGTATGGAGGCGCCCTTACCGACGTCGGAGCTAACGACGCACACCGACTCGACGTTTTCCCGGATGGCGTAAAGCGCCATCCCGCGCCCATGCACGCCCCACCGATCCATCCTCATCGTGTCGAGCTTGGAGGTGACCCTCGCGTCAAAGATGCGCTGGTGCATCGCAGGGGGGATGCCATCACCGTCATCGATGATGGTGGTGGTGCGCAGGTTTGCCTCACGCGATGTCGCCACGTAGACATGACGTGCGCCCGCGTCTCGCGCATTGCGCAGCATCTCGATGACGGCGTCCTCCACCGAGCGAATGTCGTGCTTTGCCTGCCTGCGCTCCGCCTCCGCGACCCTCAAACGCACAAACCCCGCGCCGAGGTTTTCCTCGACACGGAGTTGGCGATCGCCTCCCACCTGGGAGACAAATGAGAGCAGATCATCGGGGGCAGAAGCCATGCGACGACCGTCCAGTTCTACTTTGCGACGTCGATGGCGCGGGACTCACGGATGACGACGACGCGAACCTGGCCGGGATACTCCATCTCATCCTCGATCTGCTTTGCGATATCGTGGGCAAGCACCGTCGCCTGGGCATCGGAGATCTTCTCGGGCTGGACCATGACGTGAAGCTCCCTGCCGGCCTGCATCGCGTAGGTGCGCTCGACACCCTCGTGAGCGTTGGAGATCTCCTCGAGCTTCTCCAGGCGCTTGATGTAGCTCTCGGCAGACTCGCGACGAGCGCCGGGACGTGCTGCCGAGATGGCGTCGGCGGCCTGAACGAGCACGTCGAGGACGGAGTTGGGCTCGACGTCGGCATGGTGTGCCTCGACGGCATGTACGATGTCGGCGCGCTCCCCATAGCGACGGCAGAGGTCTGCGCCGATGACGGCGTGCGGACCCTCCACCTCATGGTCGATTGCCTTGCCAAGGTCGTGGAGAAGGCCAGCGCGCTTCGCGGGGGCAGGATTCACGCCGAGCTCAGATGCCATGACGCCGCAGAGCGTGGACACCTGGATGGAGTGCTGGAGCACGTTTTGACCAAAGGAGGTGCGATAGCGAAGTGCTCCGAGGGTCTTGACGAGCTCAGGATGAAGGTCATGGATGCCGCAGTCGAAGGCAGCCTGCTCGCCGGCCTCGCGCACACGCTCGTTGACGAGGGTCTCAGCCTTCTTGTACATCTCCTCGATGCGCGCCGGATGGATGCGTCCATCGGCGATGAGGTTCTCGAGCGCCACGCGGGCGATCTCGCGGCGGACAGGGTCAAAGCTCGAGAGAATCACCGTCTCCGGAGTGTCATCGATGACAAGGGAGACGCCAGAGACCTGCTCGAAGGTCCTGATGTTGCGGCCCTCGCGACCGATGATGCGGCCCTTCAGGTCGTCGGAGGGAATGTGGACGGACGTGACGGTGATCTCGCCGGCCTGATCGGCGGCGCAGCGCTGGATGGCCGTGGACACGATCTCGCGAGCGGTCTTGTCTGCCTGAGCGCGAACGCGCTGCTCGGACTCGCGAAGGATCTGGGCCTCGTCACGGACGGTCTCGGCACGGACACGATCGAGAAGCTCGTCCTTTGCCTGTGCCTGGGTCAGGACGGAGATGCGCTCGAGCTCGCTCATCTGGCGAGCGTAGAGATCGTCGATCTCGTTCTTGCGACGGTCAAGGGAGCTCTGGAGGCTCGAAAGCTGGTGCTCCTTGCGGTCGAGCGCATCGTTTCTGTGCTCAAGGGACTCCTCGCGCTGCATGATGCGATTCTCAAGGGACTGCAACTCCCCCTTGCGACGCTTCTCCTCAACCTCGGACTCCTTGCGGAGCTGGAGAATCTCTTCGCGGGCTTCTACGAGGGCCGCCTTCTTGGCCGCCTCCGCCTCGCGCTCGGCATCGGACGTGATGCGCTCGGCGCGCGACTGCGCATCCTGGACCTGACGGTTGGCCTCGGAAACCCTGGCATTGGAAGCACTGTTTGCATAGAAGTATGCCGCCAATGCGCCAATGACGAGACACAGGGCCCCGACCACAAGCGTGATGACATTCATGATGACTCCTCAGACGTTACAATGAAAGTTCAGGAAACCGCCATGAGCACGCACAGCGGAACCCGCCATCCGAGGCACCATCCCGAAATCTTGGGCATATGACGCCCAAGGCTATGACAGCAGCAATCTCAATAAAACAAAGACGTCAGCTGGCGTGCCAGCAGACGGGAAATGACTCAAATGACATTATTATCGTAAGTTTGGTAAAGCTGACTGTCAAATCATGCAAAGCGCGCCAACAGGGCAAACGACGTACCTTCACAAGAAACAAATCGACGGGACGCGAGAGCTACTCGCTTTCGTGCTCGTCAATCACACGGCGAGCGACGCGCATCGAGACGGAAAGGGAATATCCCTTGGAACAAAGAAACCTCACGAGCTTCTCGTAGCCGTTCTTTGGGGAGATGCGACGCGTTTGGGCAAGCTCGTAGGCTCGCGTGTCCTCGTCTTGGTCCTCAAGAAACTCGTCGGGCCATCCGTCCAGCTCCCCAAGATCGATCCCGCGACGCCTGAGCTCCCGCTCGATGCGCATGGTTCCCCATCCGGAGGAGAGCTTGGAGCGAACGAACACCGAGGCATAGCGCTGGTCATTGAGGATGTTGGCGTCGACGGCCCGAGAGATCGCTGCCTCGCGTGACGCCTGAGAGAATCCGTCCTGCCGGAGCTTCTCGTCAATCTCTTGCGTGGCGTAGTCTCGCCTGTTGACGAGACGCTCGATGCGCAGGGACGCTTGCCGGGCGGACTCCTCGCGAAGGGCATACAGGAGCTCTGCGCGAGAGGAGGGGTTCAGTTCGTTTGAGTCGAGCTTGGCCTTGAGCGTCTTTCCCACCGAAAGGGGTATGCTCAGATGCTCCTCTCCCCTGTCAGGGGTGACGAGGGTGATCTCGGCGCGAGGGCGCGGACCAGACAGCGCTGGCCCACGCCTCTCGGGAAGGGCGACCGACCACTCGAGACGATCGTTGGAGTCGTGCACTGAGGCTACTCACCAATCTCGTCAAATTGGTCTGTGGAGCTCAGGGGATCCCCGACAGGCTCGTCGTCAAAGTCCAGTCCGCACTCTATGCGAACCTTGTGCTCGATCTCGTCCCTGAGGTCGGGATTTGCCGCAAGGAAGGCCTTGGCTGCCTCGCGGCCCTGCCCGAGGCGCTCCGTATCGTAGGTGAACCAGGCACCGGATTTGTTGACGATGTCATAGTCGACCGCCATGTCGAGGATGGAGCCCTCCTTGGAAATGCCCGTGCCGTACATGATGTCGAACTCGGCCTGCTTGAAGGGGGCGGCGACCTTGTTCTTGACGACCTTGACCCTCACGCGGCTTCCGATGACGTCCTGGCCCTGCTTGATGGAGTCGACACGCCTGATGTCCATGCGTACCGAGGAGAAGAACTTGAGCGCCCGACCACCTGGCGTGGTCTCGGGATTGCCAAACATGACGCCAATCTTCTCTCTGAGCTGGTTGATAAAGATGCATGTGGTGTTGGACTTGGAAAGAGAGCCTGCGAGCTTTCTGAGCGCCTGGCTCATGAGACGGGCCTGGAGGCCCACTGTGGTGTCACCGATCTCTCCTTCGATCTCGGCGCGAGGAACGAGGGCCGCGACAGAGTCGATAACGACGACGTCGATGGCGCCGGAGCGCACGAGCATGTCGCAGATTTCGAGTGCCTGCTCGCCGGTGTCTGGCTGCGAGATGAGCACCTCGTCGATGTCCACACCGATTCGGGCCGCATAGCCTGGGTCTAAGGCGTGCTCGGCATCAATGAAGGCGACGACGCCGCCCATCGCCTGAGCCTCAGCCAGGATCTCAAGTGACAACGTGGTCTTGCCCGATGATTCGGGACCGTAGATCTCTACGATACGGCCGCGCGGCACGCCACCGATGCCAAGCGCGACATCAAGAGAGAGCGCGCCGGTGGGGATGGCCTCGACCTCAAGCTCGGGCCCGCCGTCACCAAATCGCATGATGGCACCCTTGCCGAACTTCTTCTCTATCTCTCCCCTGGTGGCTTCGATCATCTTGTCGCGGTCTTCACCATACGTCTTTTCGTGCACCTCGCGAACAGGACCCTTGCTCTTAGCCATGTGCTTCCCCTTCTTTCGGCAGTGATCCCCATTAATAGTATACGAACAATGGTTCGTGGTCAACGACCATAGTTAGTACAATAGTACCTACATCTATCACGAAGCTATGCAATCCCTGCCCCGTAACTCGCACGAGGCTGACCTGCGCTCAGAAGCACGTCATTTAGCTCCGCATATGGCGAAAAGGTTTGCAGCCGCATGAGAGGCGTCCCCTAGCCGTGAGAAGAAAGCTCCAAGATTCCTTCACGAAGTAGGGACAAAGCCCAGGATACGGCTTGGTTGCGGACAGCCTCGCGATCGCCCTCGAAGTGGCAGAGCTCGGTTTTGGTGCGACCACCGTAGCTCAAGCCGAACCAAACGGTACCGATCGGTTTGCCCGGTTCCGCTCCCGTGGGGCCAGCTATGCCGGTGACCGAGACTGCCACATCGCATTTGAGCACGCGGGCGGCACCCTGACACATTTGCCGTGCACAGTCCGACGACACGACTCCGCGAGCCGGGTCCTGGATGACATCGGATTCAACGCCAAGCACGTCGTGCTTGACCTCGGGGTCGTAGCTCACGATTCCCCCGCGCACGACCGCAGAAGACCCGCTGATCGCCGTGAGCGCGGCGCATACGAGCCCGCCGGTGCAGGACTCTGCGGTGCCCACGGTCACTCCCCGCTCGAGCCCGAGCTCGATGACCTCTCTCGAGAGGCCCAGCATCTCTCCCGTCATTTGTCACCCACGACATAGGGCCAGCACTTGACGCCATAGTCTGCGCCGGACCAGGCGGTCAGGATGAGGGCCGCGACGAGCGAACCATATCCGACCATGCGGCAGACATTCTCGAAGCTGCCAACAGGTATCGTGATGGAGAGCAGCAGAGAGCAGATCGAGACCATCGTGGTGGCCGTCTTCCATTTGCCGAGGTCGCTGGCCGCGACGACAACTCCCTTTGCTGCAACCACCATGCGAAGACCCGAGATGACAAACTCCCGCGCGACGACCAGCAAGACCGCCCAGCTGGGAACCAGGCCAAGCTCCAAGAGGTACAGGAACGCGCAGACGACCGAGAGCTTGTCGGCAATGGGGTCAAGGAACTTTCCGAAATCGGTCACCTCTCCCCTGCTGCGAGCCAGATAGCCATCAAGCTTGTCGGTAAGCGAGATGAACACATAGAGGCAAAACGATGACCATGCAAGGGCTCCCCCGCTTCCGAGGGCGCCGCCCGTGCGTGCCAGCTCGGCAACGAGAAGCCACAGCGGGACCAAGACAATGCGGACGCAGGTGACGATATTTGCAGGTGTCCAGATCGACCCGTTCTTCTCCTCAGACATCGGCTTCACTTCCTATCGAACGATTTCGCCTATGAGCTCGTAGCAGAACGAGTCAACAAGATCGCAGGTGACGATGTCGCCCACGGATGCCTCTCCGCTCGCGATATGCACCGCACCGTCGCTGTCTGGTGCCTGGAACCAGGTATGCCCGATGAGCTCGAGGCCGTCCTCGGACTCTTCCACGCCATCGATGATGACCTTGACCCGTTCGCCCACATGCTTTGCCGTCGCGGCAAAGCCCAGCTGCTCGGTTAGGTCGATGAGCCGCTGGGTTCGCTCGAGCTTGACGTCCTCGTCGACCTGCCCCTCCATGCGGGCGGCACGCGTTCCCTCCTCGGGAGAGAAGGAGAAGACGGAGGTGTAGTCAAACTCCTGCTCAGAGATGAAGTCAAAGAGCTCGTCGGCCTCCTGGTCCGTCTCGCTGGGAAAACCCGCCATGCCGGTCGTCCTCAGAACCATGCCGGGGATCTCTGACCTCAGCCGTGCAAAGAGCTCGCGCAGCTGCTCGGCAGAGCCGGAGCGGTTCATGGCCCTCAGTATGCGCTCAGAGCAGTGCTGGATGGGGATGTCGATGTACGGGAGCACCTCCGGCGTGTCCCGGATGGTGGCGATGAGCTCGTCGGTCATGCCTTCGGGCTGCAGGTAGAGCACGCGCACCCAACCGCCGACGTCGCGCACGAGGGCGGCCACCTCCCTGAGGAGCCAGGCAAGCGTGCGGGGCTCCTCGAGATCCTTGCCCCATATCCCCGTGTCCTGGCCAATGAGCACAAACTCGCGGACGCCTCCGTCGGCCAACCGACGGACTTCCTTTGCGATGTCCTCAAAGGGACGGGAGTAGTAGCGACCGCGGATGTAGGGAATGGCGCAGAACGAGCAGAAGCGATCGCAGCCGTCGGAAATCTTGATATACGCACTTGCGCCTTCTACCGTGCGCAAGGCGCCACTCCTCGCGCCCACGGCCGTGTCAAGCTGCAGGAGGTCGCGCACGACGGAGACTATCGAGTCCTCCTCGTCGGCACGGACGAAGGCCGACACCTCGGGAAGCTCGGGAGGGAGCTCGTCACCATAGCGAGAGGGGACGCACCCACACATGATGATGGGAAGCGAGCGGACGCCCTCGGCCACGGCATCGGCAAGCTCCAGAGTTGTCTCTATGGACTCGCTGGTTGCAGAGGCGAGAAACGAGCAGGTGTTGACGATGGCCGCGTCAGCCTCTTCGATGCTGTGCGCCTCGGAGAAACCGGCATCCAGAAGAAGTGCCCTCATGCGGTCCGTGTCGACCTCGTTCTTAGCGCAGCCAAGCGTGATGAAGAGAATACGAGCCATCGCCATCCCCTCTTTGTGCGATACGACCCAGAAGGGCGCTAGCGATAGTTCACAAACTGGAGGGGCAGGCCGTAATCCTGTTCCTTCAGAAAGGCTATCACTTGCTGCAGAACATCACGGGAGGCGGAGCTCACGCGCAGCTTGTCGCCTTCGACCGTCGGCTTGCACTTGAGCTTGAGGTCACGGATATCCTTGGCGATCTTCTTTGCGGTGTCCTGGTCGATGCTCTGGATGACGGAACCGGACTGACGAACCGACATTCCCGCTGCGGCGACGGGGTCCGACCAGCGCACAGCCTTGAGGTCGATCCCGCGTCGAACGAGCTTGGTGCCAAGGACGTCAATGACCTGGCTGGCTACGAACTCCGAGGGTGCCGCGATGGTGAAGGTGGCATCCTTGCGCGAAAAGTCGATGGTCGCACCCGACCCCTTGAGGTCGTAGCGCTGCGTGAGCTCGCGCGCGGTCTGCTGGTAGGCGTTGTCGACCTCTTGCATGTCCACGCTCGAGACAACGTCGAAGCTGGCTTCTTTAGCCATGGTTCCTCCTCAGGTGAATCACGGTCAGGCGGGCGTTCCGTCCTGCGCATTGATTCGTTGGCCACTCTCGTCGAAGAAGTAGTAGAGATCCTCTTCGGAGCTGTAGTAGATGTCGTAGCCGTTGTAGTTGTACAGGTACTCGTCCTCGCCCGTGTCGTGCTGCGACGAGTTGTTGTTGTTGTTTTCGTTGTCCTGCGAAGTCTCGTTGGACGAGTTGTCGCCCTGGTTGGCGTTGTCGTCGCTTGAGCCCTGCTGGTTGGCGTCAGTGCTGGTGGTCTTGGCCTCGGGCGTGCTCTGAATGGTGATGGTGCCGATTCCGGAGGTCTTCGAGTCAAACTGGCGCTGGGTCCCGTTTTCGGTGACCGTCACCGCGGTGGTGTCGCCAACCTCGATCGTGATGGACTCATGCACGTCGTACGTCTCGCTCCAGGGGCCCGTCACGGTAGTCGCGATCTTGCTTTCGCCGTCGCACAGGATCTCGACCCACGAGACCATGCCCGATTCGACAGAGACGACCACCTTGGTCTCTTTGGGCGTCTCGGTCTTCTTGGATGAGGCGCCTTCGGCGCTGGCCGCTCCCGCCTCGTCTTCCTTCTTCTCCTCCTTCAGAGCGTCGTTTGCGGCATCGACCGCCTTGTCGAGGGCGTCTTCCTTCTCGGTGTCGGTGGTCTGCTCGCTCTTGGTCACGGGGACCGTCCCACGGTCAACCTCGGTCGAGGTGTTGTTGACGCACGACCGCACCGAGAAGATGATGACAAGCGTGAGCGCGATGGCGAGAAGCCCGATGAGGGCGACGAGCGCGTGCGTCCCGTCCGAGAAGAAGTCTATGACGGCGCCCAGCAGGCCGCCACGCCTGTGGGGCACCTCACGGCTGCGGCCGCGACTGCCTTCGGATTGGCGGCGCTTGACGTTGGGCCTGCGGGTGCTCGCGATGTTACGAGACATCCTGCGCCCCGAACTGGTGGAGGCAGCCTCATAGGAGCTCGTCTCGTCATCGTAGCGAAGGTCGTCGGTGTATTGGGACGGCGTGACCCTTCTTGTGGTGACCTCGTCGCGTAGGTAGGACCCGCTGCGGGCATAGGAGCTCCTGTCCGAGGTCCTCCTTGCCCTCGCCCGCGCCGAGGCGGCACGCGTGCGCTGCGTGGAGTACGGCTGCCGCGTCGTGTAGGGACGCTGCTCGGCGCCAGCGTAGTATTCCTCTTCCACGTCGTAGCCATATGAGCGGGTGGGCTCGTCATGGAGCGTGCCCACATAGCGCCTCTGGTTGACGAGGGGTGCAGACTGCTGCCTCGAATGCGGCTGCGAGGTGGTGGCAAAGGCACCGAGGTCCCCCGCAGGCCCGCCCGAGGTGGGGAGAAGCCCCCTCGAGGCCACGTAGGGGCTGGTCCCATACCCAGAGACGTCGTCCTCGCCACCACGCGGAGCCCCGGACTTGACGTAGTCGCTCAGGTCGGCCGAGAACTGGTTGACGACCTGTCGAGGGTTGAGGCCAAGGTAGCGTGCGTACGAAGAGAGCATGCCTTGGGCGTATCCGCTTTTGGGAATATGATCGAAGTCACCCTCCTCAAAGGCGATCAGCACCTGTTCCTTAAGGCGCAGAACCTGAGAGGCCTGGGAGATCGAGAGGCCCAGCTGTCGTCTCCTGGTGACAAGCATCTCGCTGAAGCGTGGACGTGGCACGGGCTACACCTCCCTGTATTGTTCGTCAAGGAGACGGAGCTCCTCGAGACCTTCCGAATCGAGCAGGACCTCACGAGGCTTGGAGCCGTCGGGGGGTCCGACGACGCCCTTTGCCTCGAGCATGTCCATTATTCTACCCGCTCTAGCGTATCCCACCTTGAGCCTTCTCTGCAGGCCAGAGGTAGAACCTAGCTGAGATTCCACGACTATCTGAGCCGCCTCCCACACAAGGGGGTCGTCTTCGTCGGCAGCGTCTCCCGACGAGCCTCCGCCTGGCTGCCCCGGCACGACCGCCGAGAGGATCTCCTCGTGATAGTCAGGCTCAGCCTGCTCGCGGATGAAGTCGACGACCGACTCGATTTCGGGGTCAGAGACGTAGCACCCAAGAACGCGACGAGGCAGTCCGCCACGCTCCTTGAAGAGCATGTCGCCGTTGCCCAGGAGCCTTTGGGCTCCGACCTGGTCGAGGATGACGCGCGAGTCGGTGCCGGACGCCACGGAAAGCGCGATGCGCGTCTCGATGTTTGACTTGATGAGGCCCGTCACGACGTTTGCGGAAGGTCGCTGGGTCGCAAGCACGAGGTGGATGCCGGCGGCACGCGCGAGCTGCGCGATGCGCACGATCGAGGCCTCGACGTCCTTGCCCGCCACCATCATGAGGTCGGCGAGCTCGTCGATGATGATGACCATGAAGGGCATGGGCTCGGGCGGGTTGTCCATCTCGGCAAGCTTGCCTTTGGTGCACATCTCGTTATAGACGTTGATGTTGCGTGCCCCGGCACGCTCGAACACCTTGAGGCGCCGCTCCATCTCGGAGACGGCCCATTGCAGCGCGCTCGCCGCCTGCCGTGGCTCGGTGACGACGGGAACGTAGAGGTGGGGCAAGCCGTTGTAGCCAGAGAACTCGACTCGTTTGGGGTCGACGAGAATGAGGCGAACCTGCTTTGGCGTGTCCCGCATGAGCAGGGACATGATGAGCGAGTTGATCATGACCGACTTGCCCGAACCCGTGGCTCCGGCCACGAGGAGGTGCGGCATCGCGGCGAGGTCTGCCGTGACCGCGCGGCCCTCGGCATCACGGCCGATGGCAAACTCGAGGGGCCCTCCGCTCGCATAGGGAAGCACGTCGCCCAGATGCACGTTCTGGCGCGCCTTGTTGGGGATTTCGATGCCCACGCGGCTCGTTCCCGGGATGGGAGCGAAGATGCGGACGGACTTGGCGGCAAGCGACAGGGCGATGTCGTCTTGGAGATTGGTGATCTTGTTGACGCGCTCGCCCTCCCCCATCTCGACTTGGAACGTGGTCACGAGCGGGCCGGACGTGTAGTCGACGACGCGGCTCGTCAGTCCGAACTCGGCAAGGGTGGACTGCAGGCGAGCCATGGTCTCATCGAGCTCGTCTTGGGAGCTCGCACTCGAGGCGCTGTTGGGGTTGGAGGAAAGCATCGAGAACGGCGGAAGCTCATAGCTGCCGTCCTGGTCCCGCTCACCGGGCCGCTTCGTCGCCTTGGGAGCGGGCTGCGGCTTCTTCTTTTGGGAGGCGGAGCCCTTTGCGCTCTTTGCCTTGGGCGTTTGGGGAGCAGCCGAGGGCGCGGATGCATCTCCATCGTCGGGGCGCGTCTCCACGCGGCTCTTCTTGCCCTTCTTCAAGAAGTCGGGAACGACGAGCTCGTCTTCAAACGAGGCAAGGGAAGGCGGGGCCCATGGGAGGTCGTCCTCCTCGTAGGCACCGAAGAGCGCGTCTTGGCGGGCAAGGACGTCTCCCGCAGGGAGAGACGTCTCGACGTCGAGGTTGGGGTGGCGCCTCCTCACGAGCCTCTGCGACGCCGCGTCGACCTCGGCCACGAGGTCGTCCTCATGGCTGCGCGTCAGTACGGAGGTCTTGCGCGCGCCAAGAAACGTCGTCTTTGGCTCAACGCGCTGGGTGTCGGTGACGGGGGTGGGGGCGGGACGCTGCTGCAGGGCGACAAGGGAGGCCTCACGCTCCGCGCGGCGCTGCGCCTTGCGTTCGGAGGCGCGCTGGGCACGAATCTCCCTGCGCTCCTCTCGCACCTCTCGGTAGTTCTCTGCGGCAATGGTGGCGCGGCCACGCATCTTTGACACTGCCCCCGAAATGGAAAAGCCGCACACGACGATGCCTGCGATGATGGTTCCCACCAAGATGGCGACGCCGACCCAGCGCCCCACGGACATGAGCAAGGTCCACGCGACGCCACCCCCGACATAGCCGCCCAGCCTTCCCACGGAGGCAGGCGAGATGACAAGGTCGGGGGTCGACTCCGCACCTGGGGCGTTCAGAGAGATGAGGCTGAGCACGGACACGATGATGAGCGTGAGTCCCAGGGCCACCCTGCCCGAGATGGAGTCCTCGTCGTCGAGGAAGAAGGTCATGGCAAAGACGAACAGGGCCACGGGAAAGAGGAAGGCGCCTGCACCAAAGCACAGGGTCAAGAAGTTTCCCGTTGCCTGCGTGACAGGAGCGCTGCTCGGGGCGGCGAGCGAGATGATCATGGCGATGGAGACGACGGCCAAAAAGAGCCCCAGTATGTCTCCGCCCACGCTACCGCGGATCGAAGGAAAAGCGGGCTCGGGCTGCCGCTGGGCAGAGCGCTGTCTTGCCGCAGACCTCCCCTTTTTGTTGGCGCCCGAGGCGCCTCCCCTGCTCCTGGATGCCATCTAGACCTCCATGACAACGGGAATGATCATGGGACGGGTGTGCGTCTTGTTCCACAGGAAGTTGGAGAGGCTGTTTCTCGTCGTCTTCTGGAGCGACTCGGGACTCGCGCCCTCGAGCGCGGCAGCCTTGCCGACCTGCTCGACGACCTGTGCCTGGGCGTCCTGCAAAAGTACCTCGTCGTCAGAGAAAGAGACGCCCTTGCACGAGATGACGACGTCTCCCACGCGCTTGCGGCGCCCCGTGATGGTCACGACGCAGGTGACCATGCCGCCGCTGGCAAGCCGTTGACGGTCACGGAAAACGATCGGGTCGGCATCGGTGACGGAGAGGCCGTCGACGTAGACCACGCCAGACTCGACGGGCGTGCCCCACGTGACCTTGCCACCGACCATATGCAGGCAGTCGCCGTTGTCCGCGATGAAAATGTTCTCCTTGGGAATGCCCATCTGCTTTGCCAGCTCCGCATGTGCGCGGAGGTGCATCGCCTCGCCATGAACCGGCATGAAGTAGGTCGGCTTGGTCATGGCGAGCATGAGCTTCAGCTCCTCCTGGCTTCCGTGACCCGAGACGTGCACGAGCGAGTTTGACTTGTCAAAGATGGTGCAGCCGATCTTTGACAGCGCGTTGACGATGCCCGCGACGCTCTTCTCGTTGCCCGGAACGGGCGTGGCGGAGATGATGACGGTGTCATTGGCCGTGATCGAAAGCGACTTGTGCTCGCCGTTTGCCATGCGCGCGAGCGCGGAGAGCGGCTCTCCCTGGCTGCCCGTGCACAGGACGACAATCTTCTCGTCGGGGATGTCGTCAACCTCGAAGGCGTCGATGATGTCGGACTCGTCTATACGCAGATAGCCCAGTTGGCGCGCGATCTTGGTGTTCGAGACCATGGAGCGGCCCGTCACGACGACCTTGCGCCCCACGGCCACGCTCGCGTCGCACACCTGCTGGAGCCGGTGGATGTGGCTTGCGAACGACGCCACGAAGACGCGCCCCGAGGCGTTCTTGATGATGTGGCGAAGCTGTGGTCCCACCGCCGCCTCTGAAGGCGTGAACCCGGGGTTTGCCGCATTGGTCGAGTCCGAGAGCAGAAGGTCGATTCCCAGGGTCGCGAAGCGTGAGATGGCCTGATAGTTGGGCGTCACACCGTCGATGGGAGTCTGGTCGAGCTTGAAGTCTCCCGTATGCAGCACGGACCCCGCCGGAGTGCGCATATAGACGCCCAGCGCCGCGGGGATCGAGTGCGTCATCGAAAAGAAGTCGATGGAGAAGGCACCGAGATTGATGTGCGTTCCGTCCTTGACCTCACGAAACTTGGGAGCGTTGATGTGATGCTCGGCAAGCTTTCCCTCAATGAGGCCAAGGGTGAGCTTGCTCGAATAGATGGGCACCTTGCGGGTGAGGTCCATCAGGAGGTACGGGAGGGAGCCCGTGTGGTCCTCGTGCCCGTGCGTGATGATGATGCCGCGGAGCTTCTCCTCGTTCTCCAGCACGTAGGTATAGTCCGGCAGCACCAGGTCGATGCCGGGTTGCTGGTCGTCGGGGAACATGAGGCCGGCGTCAACGAGAACCATGTCGTTCTCGTACTCAAATGCCGTCATGTTCTTGCCGATGCCATCAAGACCGCCCAGGGGGATGATCCTGAGCGGAGTCTGCTTTCTTGCCATGCGAAAAGGAATCCCTTCGAAATGCTGCGTTTTAGGTCGAATCCTGCCTATTGTAGCGCAAGAGGACAAACGCATGGGGATAAGGTCCCTGCGAGTCGAGCCCGCAAGGACCTTACTGACCTGCTCTTTACCTGGCAGGAACCTGCCAAGGGCGATGAGGCTTATCCCTCGTGATGACGGCGCGGCTGACGCTTGGTGTTGCCGTTGTCGCCAGGACGACGCGTGCGATGCTCTCCCTCATGGGCGGGCTTGCGCTGGGAAGAGCCTGCAGGAGCCTCGGGCTTGTCGAGACGGTCAAGGCTGATCTTGCCCTTCTCGTCGACCTCAAGGACCTTGACGCGGACCTCGTCACCGATGTTGAGCACGTCCTCGACCTTGTCGACGCGGCCCTGGGCGACACGGGAAATATGCAGCAGGCCGTCCTTGCCGGGCAGCAGCTCCACGAAGGCGCCAAAGGCCTGGATGCCCACGACGCGGCCCGTGTACTCCTCGCCCACCTCGGGAACCTTGACGATGGCCTTGATGCGCTCGGCAGCAGCCTCGCCCGCACCGTTGGTGCCGGCAATGAAGATCGTGCCGTCCTCCTGGATGTCGACCGTGGCGCCGGTGTCGTCCTGGATGCCGCGAATGACCTTGCCGCCGGAGCCGATGACGTCGCGGATCTTGTCGGTGGGGATGGTGATGGTGATGATCTGCGGCGCGGTGTCCTTGGTCTCCTCGCGCGGTGCGGGGATCTGCTCGAGCATGGCGTCGAGGATGAACATGCGGCCCTCGTGCGCCTGCATGAGCGCGTTGCGCAGGATCTCGGGCGTGAGGCCCGTGGCCTTGTTGTCCATCTGCATGGCCGTGATGCCCTTGGTGGTGCCGCACACCTTGAAGTCCATGTCGCCGTAATGGTCCTCGGCGCCGATGATGTCGGTCAGGATCAGTTCCTTGC
>CADBRX010000123.1 GCA_902797175.1 uncultured Coriobacteriaceae bacterium
CAACCTCATGAAGATGATGTCCAAGGCGGCCAACGAGATGTTCTACTATCGCCCGCGCACCACGCTCGACATGCTGCGCGAGTACCACGAGGGCATCATCTGCCAGTCCGCCTGCGTGCAGGGGATCATCCCCCAGAACATCCTCGACGGCAACTTTGACGAGGCAGAGAGGTGGGCGCGCACCTTCCAGGACATCTTTGGCGAAGACTTCTACATCGAGATCCAGGACCACGGCCTCGAGTTCAGGGGTGGGTTCACCGACCGGACGCTCGACGAGCAGCTCGTCAAGCTGGCGCACAAGTTGGGCATCAAGGTCGTCGCCACGAACGACATGCACTACCTCAATCGCGAAGATGCGCCGATCCAAGACATCGTGAGCTGCATCGGCACGGCGAGCCACCTCGACGACGCCAACCGCAAGCACATGGAGGGGGACGAGTTCTACCTCAAGAGCGAGTCCGAGATGCGCGAGCTCTTCTCATGGTGTCCCGAGGCATGCGATACGACGCTCGAGATTGCCGCAAAGTGCGACTACGAGCTCGACTGGACGCACATGTACCTGCCCAAGTTCCCTGGCCTCGAGGAGGGGGAGACCTCCGAGGAGCGCTTCCGCAAGGAGTGCGAGCAGGGACTCGAGCGCAGGTATGGCCCCGACTGGCGCACCCTCGAGGTCAACGGCGTCAACGTGCGAGAGCGCTTTGAATACGAGTATGACGTCATCTGCACCAAGGGCTTTGCCGACTACTTCCTCATCGTGCAGGAGTACGTGCGCTGGGCCAAGGAGAACGGCATCGGCGTGGGACCGGGCCGCGGCAGCGCCGCGGGGGCCATCGTCGCCTACGCCATGGACATCACCACCTTCGACCCGCTCGAGAACGGCCTGATGTTCGAACGCTTCCTCTCGGTTGAGCGTTCGGAGATGCCGGATATCGACATGGACTTCGACGACGAGCGTCGCCTCGAGGTCGTGCAGCACGTCCGCGAGCTCTACGGTCCCGAGCGCGTCAGCCACGTCATCACCTACTCGACCATCAAGGCAAAGCAGGCCATCAACGACGCGACCCGCGTGCTCGGCTTTCCTGTCTACGTGGGCCAGCGGCTCTCCAAGATGGTCTCCAATGACCCCAAGGCAAAGCTCAAGTTCGTGCTCGAGAAGACTCCGGGCAAGGAGGACCAGTACAGCCCCGACTTTGCCGAGGCGTACGAGAAGGATGCCGACGCCCACCGCATCATCGACTCGGCGCTCGCCATCGAGGGACTGACGCGCGGCGAGGGCGTGCACGCCTGTGCGGTGCTCATCACGCCGACTCCCGTGAACGACCACGTGCCCACCAAGCTCGACACCAAGGGCGGGGTCGAGATCACCCAGTTCGAGGGCCACTCCGTCGCGGACATGGGCCTGCTCAAGATGGACTTCTTGGGCCTGCGCACCCTGACCGTCATCTCCAAGGCGCTGCGCAACATCCGCGAGAACTACCCGACGGTCGCCGACATCGAAAGGATGCCCGACGCCGTGCGCGCCACCATCAAGCCGGGGGCCACATGCGTGGACATCGACGTCGACAAGATTCCCTTCGACGACCCCCAGATCTTTGCCCTCATGGGCCGCGGTCACACGGCGGGCGTGTTCCAGATCGAGTCCGCGGGCATGACGGCCACGATCAAGGGCATGCAGCCCAAGCAGTACAAGCAGGTGGTGGCCCTCATCGCCCTGTATCGCCCAGGCCCTCTGGGGGCGGGCATGGTCAGCGACTACATCGACCGCATGAATGGCCGCAAGCAGGTCGCCTTCTACGACGATCGCCTCTCGGACATCCTGGAAGAGACCTACGGCACCATGGTCTACCAGGAGCAGGTCATGCAGATCTCCATGAAGATGTGCGGCTTCTCCGCAGGCGAGTCCGACTCGCGCATCCGCAAGCCGGTGGCCAAGAAGAAGATCAAGATGCTCACCGACGAGGTCTTCCACTGGGAGGACGGCAAGGACGAGACCATCTACGACCACTGGATGAACGGCGC
>CADBRX010000124.1 GCA_902797175.1 uncultured Coriobacteriaceae bacterium
CATCATCCACCGCGACATCAAGCCGCAGAACATCATGGTCCAGCAGGACGGCAACATCAAGGTGATGGACTTCGGCATCGCGCGCGCAAAGAACAGCCACCTCACCACCGACAATTCCGTGCTGGGCACCGCCCACTACGTCTCCCCCGAACAGACGCAGGGCAAGGAGCTCGGCCCCACCACCGACATCTATTCGCTCGGCATCGTCATGTACGAGGCCGCGACCGGCCGTGTGCCCTTTGACGGCGACGACGCCATCTCCGTCGCCCTCAAGCAGGTCAACGAGATGCCGCTCCCGCCGAGCCAGATCAACCCCGCGGTGGACCCCTCGCTCGAGAGCATCATCCTCAAGTGCATGCAGAAGGACCCGGCAGACCGCTTCCAGACGGCTGACGAGCTGGGCCGCGTGCTGCGCGACTACCTGTCCGGCCGCATCCAGGCCGTCAACGCCGCCACGACGGGCCTCAACCTCACGACCACGCATGTGGCGCCTGTCATTGACACGCACACGAGCACGGGCGTGATGCCCACGGTCGACCGCGTCGACACGAGCGGCAAGTCGCGGCCGCTGACCGCGACCGAGCACGCCCAGATGGAGGCCGAGCGCAAGAAGCGCAAGAGCAGGCGCCGCACCATCTTTGGCATCCTGGCGGCGCTTGTCGCCCTGGGCGTCGCCGCCTATGCCGCGCTGCAGATGTTTGCCGCCGGCAACGCGACGCGCTCCGTCCCCAACCTGCTGAACCTTTCGCAGGAGGAGGCGCTCATCGCCATTGACGACACCGACTTCTTTGAGCGCGGCAACGTGCGCGAGGAGTATTCGACCACCGTGGAGCGCGGCAAGGTCATGGACCAGGATCCCGACCCGCAGCGGCAGATGGCACGCGGCACGCAGATCAACATCTGGATCTCTAAGGGGCCGGAGCCGGCAAAGAGCGTCGATGTGCCTGACCTGCGCGGCAAGACCCCGGCGGAGGCCGAGGAGCTTCTGGCCGAGAAGAACCTGGTGGGCAAGGCGGGCAACTCCGTCTATGACTCCGAGGTGGAAAACGGGCTTATCGCCCAGCAGACCCCCGAGGCGGGGACGACCGCCAAGGAAGGCGACACCGTCACCTACCAGCTGTCCAAGGGCGTCGAGAGCGTGGCCATCCCCGAGGTGACCGGCTATGATTCGTACACCGCCGCGAGCATGCTCGAGGAAAAGGGCTTTGTGGTGGACTACGGCTACGAGAGCAGCAGCAACGTGGACGAGGGCTACGTCATCAGGCAGTCGCCGACGGGTTCTGCCAACAAGGGCAGCACCGTGACGATCATCGTTTCGACCGGCCCTGAGCTGGGCGAGATTCCTTGGGTCGTGGGATCCAGCGAAAGCGTGGCGCGCAGCCTCATTGAGGACGCCGGCTATTACGTGAACGTCACGCACGTGGAGAGCTACGAGGTGGAGTCCGGCACGGTCATCGAGCAGTCCAACAGCGGGTCTGCGGCCGTGGGCGAGACCGTGACGCTGACCGTTTCGTCCGGGCCGGGGCCGAGCGCCTATACGACCGAGGACACGACCGGAGGCGCCGAGGGGCAGTAAGGGCGCTGCGGGCTTGCGGGCTATTGTGGGCTATTGTGGGGCCGTTTGAGACAGTTGGGACGTGTGTTTGTCGCCCTGCGTGTCTCAAACGGCCCCATCGCTTTGCCGGTGGGGCCAGTTGAGACAGAAACGGCCGCCGTCCAGTGTCTAGCTGTCTCAAACGGCCCCTAAGCAGAGACACGAGGGATCTCAAACGAGTCCAAGATCTTGCAGAAGCGCGCATCATTGCAGACGTCCTTGAACGAGAAGCGCATGACCTGGATGTTCCAGGCGCTGAGCCGGGACTCACGCAGGCGTTCGTCTCGCAGCACATCAACGGCATCTCTTCCGTTCGTCATCTCTGGGTTCACGTACTTCTCCCGACCATCAAGCTCGCCGGCAACCGTACGCTGGGGCAGCCGCCAGAGGAAATCCACCCTTGCAGGCGGCGCCTCCCCAAGCTTGTCTGGAATCCAAACCTGCAAGTCGGGAAGCTGGTAGCCCAGCTCGATCATGGCCGCCCGCGCGATTGACTCTCCCCCGCTTTCGGAGCGCGGGTCTGCATGACGCACGGTTTGCAAAGCGCGATCGTGCCCAGCAATTCGCGACGAGTGGCCATTGAGGGCCTCCAGCAGCTGGTCGTTTGACAGCCCTCCCACCCGCAAGGCTGAATCCGCAAGGGCCAGTCCACGCCTGAAGTCAGTCAGCCGCAAGCAGTCGTAGACCGTCCTTGCCAAGGACGTCACCTGGATACCTCCGATGGTTACGGGCTCGTCGCCATCGATGACGAGGCGCCTAATTCCTCGCGACGGCGCATGCGTTGCGTGCGTGAACGAAGCAACCTGGACCTCTTTGAGGTTGGAGTACGACACAGAGAGCCCGTGGACAAGAGCTGCCGAGAAGCCCGCAAACACCCAGTTGGGATGCCGATTCGAAAGCGTGCGCATGCATCGGAGATGCCGTTCGATGGCAGATAGCAACTCCCATGTTGTTTTGTCGGCAAAGGCGCCACGGATCGGAGAGACAACCCTGCCCCTTGCAACCTCTCGCGACAATGTCCGCGCAACCGAGCGACGGGACGCAACAAGAAGCGTCCCCTCCTTGTCGGCTCCTTCTAGTAGCCCTTTGAGCTCTTTGCCCATAGCCCTCATGTCGTACCTCCTCCCTCGGAGGGAGAGGGTAGCAACGTGAGCTTGTGACTTGTGTCGCGGTTGCCTGCCCCCTGTCTGACAGATGGCTGACGGCTCGTCTGAGGCAATTCGTCTAGCTGGTGAGACAACGACCAGTAGCGGCAAGCCAAGTGATCACGCCACACGGCGCCTCGAATCACGCTCACCCATTCTTCATAGAGAGGCGCCGCCGGACGGGATCCGACGGCGCCTTGCTCGCAAGCTATCTACGAGCGCTTACTTCTCGCCGGAAGCGCGCTTCTCCTGATACTCGGCGGCCAGCTTCTGCTGGATGTCGTGCGGCACCTGCTCGTAGCCGTTGACCTCGAGCTCAAACTCGCCCGTGCCGCGCGTGAGGGAGCGCAGGCGCGTCGCGTAGTCGGTGACCTCGGCGTACGGCACGGTGGCCTCGACGGTGGTCTCGCCAGCGGCAGCAGCGTTCATGCCCTCGACGCGGCCGCGGCTCGCGGAGATGTCGCCCATGACCGATCCTGCGTAGCTCTCCGGCACGGTGATCTTGAGGTGGGCCATCGGCTCGAGCAGCACGGGCTCGGCGCCAGAGACGGCGTCCTGGAAGCCCAGGCGCGCGGCCGTCTTGAAGGCCATCTCGTTGGAGTCGACGGGGTGGAACTGACCGTCAAACACGGCGACCTTGACGTCGATCATCGGGTAGCCGGCAAGCACGCCACCCTTCATGGTCTCCTGGACGCCCTTGTCGATGGCGGGGATGAAGCCGCGCGGAATGGCGCCGCCGACGACCTCGTCCATGAACTCGTAGCCCGCGTCGGGGTTGGGCTCGATGCGCAGGCGGCAGTCGGCAAACTGGCCGGAACCACCGGTCTGCTTCTTGTGGCGGCCGTGGCCCGTGGAGACGCGGCGGATGGTCTCGCGATACGGAATGCGCAGCTTGACGGTGTGGGCGGTCACGTTGGCGCGGTCCTCAAGACGCTCGAGGAGGACGGACACCTGGGCCTCACCGATGGCGGAGATGACGGTCTGGCCGGTCTCCTCGTCGCGCTCGACCTTGAGGGTCGGGTCGGCGTCGGCAGACTTCTGCAGGAAGTCGTAGACCTTGCCCTCGGTGCCGC
>CADBRX010000125.1 GCA_902797175.1 uncultured Coriobacteriaceae bacterium
ATGGGCTTCTCCAACGTGGGCCTGGGCATCGACCACGCCATGGCGCACACGCTGTCCGCGCACTATGACACCCCGCACGGCGTTGCCTGCGCCATGCTGCTCCCCATTGCCATGGAGTACAACAAGCCCGTCGTGACCAAGCGTCTGGCCGAGGTGGCCGTGGCCATGGGCGTCGACACCACCGGCATGACCGAGGACGAGGCCGCGGATGCCGCCATCGCCGCCGTCAAGCAGCTGTCCGAGGACGTCAACATCCCCAAGACCTGCGACGGCCTGGTTGAGGCTGACCTCGACCAGCTGGCTTCCGACGCGCTGGCCGACGCCTGCTACCCGGGCAACCCGCGTGAGGCCGACCACGAGACGGTGAAGGAGCTCTTCCGCAAGATCATGGCGTAGAGCCTGGCTCGGAGACGGAAAGCATCCCCCTCGGAACGTCCTCGAAGCGGGGCTGAGCAACATGCTCAGCCCCGCTTCTGCGAATTGTTCCGAGGGGGATGCTTTCCGTCTCCGAGCCGGACGTCCCGATCTTGGACGGAAGGTACCGCGTTATTTTGGCTTCGAGGTTGTCTTTGTTGGGGCTCTTCGTGACCTGACAGTTGGTAGGGGAGCCAACAAGAGGCTCCCAGACTGCAAGTCTGGGAGCCTCTTGTTGATCCAATCGTCCTTTTGAAGGGTTTACTCAAGCAAATCCTGCGCTTTTGTCAAAAGAACGTCTCCAAAGGACGATTGCTAGAGTCCCGTCACGGCGCTCAGGATCATGGACGCGATCGAGATGACGATGGAGCCCATGAACGCGGCGCCAAACGACTCGATGGAGATACCCGACCCAAACAGGCCAAGCGACAGGCTGCTTGCCAGCTCGAGCATGAGCGCGTTGAGCACCAGATAGAAGATGCCGAGCGTCGCGATGGTGAGCGGGAGCGAGAGAACCTCGGCGACCGGCTTGACGACGGTGTTGACGAGCGCCAGCGCGAGCGCGCACATGATGGGGCCGGCGTAGGAGCCGCCTACGGCCTCGATGCCTGGGACGAACGAGATGGCCATCGCGCAGGCGATGGTGGTGACGATCCAGCTTCCGATGAATTCCATGACAACCTTCCTTTCTCCGTTGTCTTCTTTGTCTGTATTGCTTGTACCCATTGGGAAGGCGAAGCGTCCCGCCTTTCACGAATGAACCACGAATGGCAGTAGCGCACATTCCTGAAAGGACTATCAGCCATGTGGAAGGATGTGCACTTTCAGGAAGGCAAAAGGTTCGACACGTACGCTGTTATCTGCCTAGCAAGACGTGTACAGGAGGTGTTCTTATGAGATACATGAGCATGCGACGCCTGACGTCCGCCATGATCGCGACGACGCTCGCCGCAACGCTGGCCGCCTGCGGAGCCTCGAGTGCGGAGCGGGCAAGCGCACGAGAGGCAACCGAGTCCGACCAGACCGAGCAGGCGACGCTCACGATAAGCGACGCCACCGTGGAGGAGGTCTCGGCGGATGTTGTCACCACGAGCCTCGACGGGATGGTCTCGGACGGCGTCATCGACACAAGCGACCTCTTCTCCAACCGTGACCTCGAGCAGGAGGTGGACCTCGTGGGTGCCACGTACCTGTCGCTGGAAAGCGGCAAGGACGTCACCGTCAGCGACGAGGGGGTCTATGTGCTCGTCGGCGACGTGACCGACGTGACGGTCACGGTCGAGGCGGACGACGCGGCAAAGGTGCAGCTCGTGCTCGACGGGGTGACCATCACCAACGAGGACTTCCCGGCAATCTACGTGAAGTCTGCCGACAAGGTCTTCATCACCACGACCGAGGGCACGACCAGTACGCTTTCCGTGACGGGAAGCTTCGTGGCTGATGGCGAGACCAACACCGACGCGGCAATCTTCTCGAAGGACGACATAGTGCTGAACGGGTTGGGAACCCTGGTCGTGAGCTCGACGGCAAATGGCGTCACGAGCAAGGATGACCTCAAGGTCACCGGCGGTGCCTACCAGATCACAAGCTCTGCCGACGCGCTCGAGGCAAACGACTCGATTCGCATCGCCGGCGGAGACATCGCGATTGCGACGGACAAGGACGGACTGCACGCAGAAAACGACGAGGATGACACCTTGGGCTACGTCTACATCTGTGGAGGCACGCTCAATGTCGAAGCTGCTGACGACGCGATCCATGCCACGACCTATGCCCAGATCGATGGCGGGACGCTCGGACTGAGCGGCGGCGAGGCCATCGAGGCCACCTACATCCAGGTCAATGGGGGAGACATCACCGTGAGTGCCTGGGATGATGGCCTCAACGCTTCCTACAAGTCCGGCTCCGTTGGCACGCCGACCATCGACATCCGCGGGGGCAACCTCTCGATCACCATGGCCCAGGGCGACACTGACGCCATCGACTCGAATGGCTACATCATCGTGAGCGGTGGCACCATCGACATCTCGGCGCAGTTTGCCTTTGACTACGACATGGGCGCGGAGCTTACGGGCGGCACCGTCTACGTCAACGGCGAGCAGGTCTATGAGATTACCGAGTCCATGATGATGGGCGGCGGCATGGGAGGCCCCGGTGGCGGCATGGGAGGTCGTGGCTGGTAGCGCTTCTTCATTGCATGACCATCTGTCGACCCCTCGCCCATTTGTGTGCGAGGGGTCGATTTGTCATTTCGCTACACTAGGGAAGGGCTTGCGCACGAAAGGGGGATGCCATGGCAAACATCGTTGACTATCTAGCCTGGAGGGGCGACCTGACGTTTGCCGAGCGTCCCTTCAACGATGTCGACAACATCATTCTCTCCACCCTCTCATACCTGGACTTTTCCGGCATCGTCCCCGGTCCTGGCGAGGGGGCTGTCACCTTGGCGCAGGCGAGCTCCCTCGTGCTTGAGGAGACGGAGGGAAACGTCGACCTGCGCGTTCGGTCTTTGGCGAAGCTTGACCCGAACCTGCTCGTCAAGCTTTCCACCTCGCGTCGCTTTGGGAACATATTGCTCCATGACTGCGTTGACAGGCTTGACGTGACAAAGTCGCTTCAGTTTGCGGCGCTCCAGATGGACGTGACGCCAGAGCGTACCTACGTGTCGTTCCGCGGCACCGACAGCACGCTCGTCGGATGGCGCGAGAACTTCATGCTGAGCTTCACCATCACCGAGGCCCAGCGCGAGGCGCTGACCTACCTCGAGGTCGCTCTTGCCGAGGCGCGCTCGCATGGCAGGAAGGTGTATGTCGGGGGCCACTCAAAGGGAGGCAACCTCGCCCTCTTTGCCGCGCTTTCGTGCCCAGCCGACCTCCAGGAGGTCATCGAGCGGGTGTGGAACAACGACGGGCCCGGCATTTCGCACAAGATCATCTCCATCAGGCCACAAAAGGTCTTCGGGGATCGTTATAAAAAGATCGTCCCCTCCTACGACATGGTCGGCATCATCTTCGAACATGACAGCGACCCGCGGTCGGTGGTGGCGAGCAGCGCGACTGGCGCGCTCCAGCATGACCCCTTCACCTGGAAGGTGCTGCCCTGCGGCATCGAGGAGCTCGATGACCTGAGCATGGAGAGCAAGATAATGCGCTCCGCCCTGAAGACCTGGCTCGAGAACGTGTCGCTCGAAGAGCGGGCCGTCCTCGTCGACCAGTTCTTTGGCGCCCTCGAGGCGAGTGGTGCCCACACGCTCTTTGAGGTGACGGAAAGCTTCAAGTCGATGAAGACGGTGCTCAGCGCCATGGGGGAGATGGACAGTTCGACCAAGGAGCTTCTGATGAGCCTTGCGGGCAGCATAGTCGCCAAGACGATGGACGTCGCGGCGTCCTCTGCGCTGCACGTCGCCCAGGCGGCGTTTGAGGAACTGACGAAGCGTCCGGATAAAGAGACGGAAGCGTTACCGTAAGGCGGGGCCATCGACCGATGGTTTCGAATGGCATGGGAGGTGCGGCATGGAAAGGCACAATGAAGGCTCTGACGAGGCAACCGCTGCCCGTCGGCTCGAGGAGGCGCTCTGCACCCTGAGCTCTCCCGAAGAGGCCCACGCCCTGCTTGCCGACCTCTGCAGCAGGCGCGAGATCATCGACTTGGCACAGCGCCTCGAGGTCGCCGCGATGCTTCGCGGTGGTGCCTCGTACGTCGACGTCTCTCGGGCAACGGGCGCCTCGTCGACAACGGTGAGCCGCGTATCCAAGTGCCTTAACGGCGAGGAGGGCGGTTACCGCCTGGTCCTGGAGCGTCTGGAGCACCAAGACGAGTCGTCGTGACGCGTGTCGCCCGGGCTTCAATTATCGTCCGCCTCGCACGCTATCATGAGAGAGCAGAACACCAATATGGGAGGGAAACCGCCCTCAAGGAGAGTCATGTCGCTTATCACCGCATCGTCGCCAGACGGATCCCTGCTCACCGATGAGGCGCTCGCCACGCTGCGCCGCGCCATCGAGGCGGACGGCCAGGCGCTTCTGCTTGTGCCCAGCTTTGGCCAGGCATACGTGGCCCAACGGCGCCTGTCCCAGGAAGAGGGGCTTTCTCTGGGCGTGACCACGACGACGCCTTCCGCCTGGGTGTCAGAGCGTTGGGATGTCTGGGGGGATGGCAGGGCCCTCGTGACGGATGTCCAGCGCATCGCGCTCATGCGCCTCGCGCTTGACGGACAGCCCTGTCCGCTGGGGTCCACCTCGGGCGTGCTCGCCTCGCTCGTCCGCATAGCCCGCAGCGCGTTTGCCTTTCTTCCCGAGGGAATCGCGGGCGCGCGAGACCTCGTCCTTTCCGCGGGCGAGCAGGAGGCGTGTGCCGTGCTGGGGCGCTATGGCCTGCTTCTTGAGGAGCACGGCCTCGTGGAGCAGACGGATGCGACGTGTCTGCTCGCGGGGTCCATTCCCTCCTTTCCTCCCATTGTGGTGAGCGGCTTTGCCGTCCTCCCGCGGGCGCTGCGCACCCTGCTCGATGCGGCGTCGACCAAGACCGACGTCACCGTGTTCCATCCGCAGAGCGGCGAGGGTCCCGTCTCGTTGTCGCCTGACGTGGAGCTTCGCCTGCTCGAGGCGGCAGGCCCGCTTGCCGAATGGGAGCTCGTGGCAAAGGAGGTTGCGGACGCCGCCCAAGGGGGCTCCCGCGACGTGGCGGTGGTCGTTGCGGATGTCGAGCGGGCGTGGCGCGAGCTCGCACCACGGCTCCACGCGCGGGGCATCTCCGCGTCCTGCGCGCTCAGACGTCGCGCTGCGGTCGATGCGACCATCTCGTCCTTCCTGGGCTTTGCCAGCTCCGTGGCGCACCTGTACGAGCTCGCGCAGGAGTGGCCCGAAGCGCTCGATGGTCCCGAGGGGCCCGTTCCCCAGCTCGGCGACATGTCCTGGTGGCCGCCGCGCGCGTTGATTGACTTCCTTCTCAGCGCCGCGGCGCATGTCGACCACGACCGCGTGTGGGCGCTGGACGCAAAGTGGCGCGGGAACCGTCTGCTCACACCCCAGACCGTGCTCGACCAGCTCCAACGAGAGAGCCTGACGTCGCGTTGCGTCGCGCAGGCGACCGCCTCGATCCTCAAGGGGCGGGTCGGCACCGCGGCGTTGCAGCTGGCACGGTCCCTCGGACAGGAAGGAGAGGGGCCGCGCGACGCGATGCTCGCGCTTGGCCTCGTGCAGGACGTGGCGCGCGAGGTCGGCGCCCTTGGCATGAGCGCGCAGCCACGCAAGGGCGTCCGGCACGAGCTGTCCCTGTCGGGATTGGTGGCGCTCATGTCCGACGTGATGAGCGCGTCAAGCATCGGAGCGCACGTCGCGCTCACGGTTGAGGATGCCTCCTGTGACGTGAGGATCTGCTCGAGGCAAGAGGCGCTTGGGCTTGAGCCTGGGAGCTGCGACGTGGTGGTCTGCTGCTCGATGACGGCTGCCGAATGGCCGCTCGCCCCGACAGACGACGCGGCTGTCGCCTTGTTGGAGCACCTCGGTGCCTACGAGGTGGAGCCCCCGCTCTCGCTTGCCAGGAGGCAGTTTGCCGCGGGGTCTGCCGCCGCCCGCAAAGCGCTGCTCCTCGAACATGCCCTGCATGACGCGGACGCAAAGCCTACGTATCCCGCGGTCGTGCTGACCGAGGCGCTCTCGGCAAGGGAGGAGGGCGCCCCTGACCCCGCGTTGTCCTCGCTGAGCGAGGGCAAGCCCGACGAGCTGCTCTTTGCCGACGGCAGGGCGCCCTTGCCCCAAGAGAGCCTTGCGTGCATGCCGGCGGGCATCATCAGCGAATCGGCCATGGGCATGGTCGTGGTTCCCCGCGAGGGGGAGAAGGCGCTGCCAGACGGCGTGCCGTCCCTTTCCGCCTCCCAGATCGAGTCATACCTCGAATGCCCCTACAAGTGGTTCACCCTTCGCAGGCTGGGGCTCGAGAACTGCGACGCGGGCTTCTCTGCCATGGAGATGGGCTCGTTTGCCCACCGCGTGCTTGAGGTGTCGCGCCGCCGGCTCATGCAGCATGCCGCCGAGGCGGCAGGCATCGTCAAGCCGGGGGAGCTGCTCGACCTCGAGGGGGGAGAAGTCACCTTCGTGCCCGGCTCCTCCATTAGCGACAAGACGCTTCCCCTTGCGCGCGAGCTGGTCCTGACGGAGTTCGACTACCACCTCATGCACCAGCGCCAGAAGGCGACGACCCAGTCCGCCCAGGCGCTTGTCCCGCATACCGCGACCGAGGAGTACCGCCTGTCGCTCCTTCGCGACGACCTCGTCTCTGCGGTCGAGTTCGAGAACGGCAAGCTCGTCGGCTTTGAGCCGCGCTACTTCGAGCTGCGCTTTGGGGGGAAGGGGCCGAAGGCGCATCACGTGCGCTATGCCGGCGTCGACTTTGTGGGAAGCATCGACCGTGTGGACGTCGACGCCCACGGGCGTGCGGTGGTGATCGACTACAAGCACAAGGGCGCGCTGGGCTTTGCAGCGGAGTACGACGTCTTCCCCCATGGGTCGCCAGAGGGGACGGATGCGCTCGAGCTCCCGAGGCGCGTCCAGTCCCTCATCTACGCGCAGGTCGTGCGTCGGCTGTTTCCCGAGCTCAAGGTGGTCGGCGCGGTGTACCTCTCCACGCAAGGCGGGCCTCGGCGCCTGCACGAGATCGCGGGTGCCCTCGACGCGAACGCCGCCGACCAGGTCATGGGGCCAGGGCTGTCTGACAGGCGCTGGGCGCACCTGGTTGCCGGTGGACTGGGAAAGATTGGCTTCGAGGAGCTGCTGGACGAGACGGAGCGCCTTGTGGCGCAGCGCATTGCGCGCCTGGTGGAGGGGCACATCGAGGCCAATCCCGTCGACGACCATGCCTGTGCGTGGTGTCCCGTCGCCAACTGCGAGAGGAGGCTGGGCTAATGGCAGCTCGCAGGCTCACCGATGATCAGCTGAGGATCGTCCAGACCCTGGACAGGCCGCTCTTTGTCGCCGCCGGTGCAGGGTCGGGCAAGTCCTCCACGCTCGCCGAGCGTGTGGCGTGGGCGCTCGATCCCTCTTCCACCCCAGAGGGAAAGCCCTTTATCGAGTGCCTTGACCAGGTCCTCGTCATCACGTTCACGCGCGCTGCGGCGGAGGAGATCAAGGAGAAGATCCGCGAGAGGCTGCGCGAGGGCGGCATGGAGGGCCATGCGCTCGCGGTGGACGCGGCTTGGATTTCGACGATTCATGGCATGTGCTCGCGCATCCTGCGCCGCCACGCCTTCGACCTCGGCCTCGACCCCAACTTCACGGTGCTCGAGGAATCGGATGCCTCGGTCCTGGTGGAGCGGGCGACGGACGAGGTGCTGCGTGAGGTTCGTCGCGACGGCTCCTTCCCCGAGCTCTTCTCGGTCTTCCCACTCCGCTCGGCAAAGGGGGAGGACTCGTCAGGGACGGTGTTCGGCATGGTCCGCGACGTTCGAAACGCCGCGGGAAGCGCCCTCGAGGGCTTTGCCTCGGTTCGCTTCAGGGGCGTGGCCCCCGATTGCGTCGCGGCGCTCTCGCGCCTGCGCGACGAATCCGAGCGCGCCCTCGTGATGGGCCGCGCCGAGGGGGCGTTTCTCTCCGAGAAGGGCGCTGCCGAGGAGGCGCGCCTCCTCCATGACGTTGCCGAGCTCGAGGCGTTCCTGCGCCTGTCGCCCGGCCAAAGGGACTCCGCACTGTCCGAGCTGATGGCCCGTCTCTCCAAGCCGGGAGACGCCTACCGCAAGAAGGCCATGAAGGAGGTCGGATCGGACCTGAAGCGTGCCTACGGCGAGGCGACGCTCGTGGTGCCCTTCTCGCAGATGGGGCCCCTGTCGCAGGACGTCTTGCGGATAGCGCGTATGGTTGACGAGCGCTATGTCGCCCTCAAGCGGGAGCTGGGCACGCTCGACAACGACGACCTGCTCTCCCGCACGTTTGCCGCCTTCCGCGACCATCCCGACATGGCTGCGGAGTACGCCTCGAAGTTTCGCCTGGTCATGGTTGACGAGTTCCAGGACACCAACGCGCAGCAGGTCAAGATGATTGAGCTGCTGAGCGGCAAGGATGCGTGCCACCTGACCACGGTGGGCGACGCCCAGCAGTCAATCTACCGCTTCCGCGCGGCAGACGTGCAGGTCTTCCGGGACCGCGAGGAGACGAGCGACCCATCTTCCCAGGTGCGCCTGACCATGAACTTCAGGAGCCATGCCGACGTGCTGTCGTTTGTGGAGCGGACGCTCTCCGGCGCCCCGCTGCCCGACTTCATGCGACTCGACCCCTGCCTGACGCGTCCCGACGGGCTTCGTGCCCGGACGTTGCCCCGCGTGGACATCGAGGTGCTCTCCACCCCGTATGCCAAGGGGGCGACGGCTCCCGCGCGGGCGTCTGCGATGGCGGCCATGATCGCCGACCGCATCCACGAGCGCATCGAGGCGGGTGAGCGGCCCGAGGACGTTGCGCTGCTCCTGGGCGTCATGCGCAACCTGGATGCCTATCTCGATGCGCTGCGTTCGCGCGGCGTGGACTGCGTGGTCAGCGGTGGCTCGACCTTCTCGCGGGCACAGGAGGTCGCCATGGTGGCGGCGCTTCTGCACGTGCTCGCAAACCCAAAGGACACCTCCTCCGGCCTCTTCCCGGTGCTCGTGAGCGAGCTCTTCTCGCTGGAGGCGGACGACCTTTGCGTCCTTGCGACAAAGGAGCAGGAGACCGTCGAGGCGTTTGCGAAGCGCGGAATCGAGGTGGGGCTCCTGGGGATGGAGCTCCCCGGGGGTGCCGTGGCCTCACGTCGGCTCTCGCTTGCTCATGACGTGCTCACGCGCGCCCTTGAGCGGCTGGGCACGTGGCGCATGGCTGACGTGCTGCAGGGGGTGCTGCTCGAAAGCGGGTGGGTGTCGCGGTGCCAGATGGAGGGCCCGGATGGCGAGGCACGCCTCGCCAACGCGCTCGCGGCGGTGCGCTACGCGTCGGACCTCGTCGAGTCGGGTGGCCTTGGCCCTGCGCGGGCGGCCGTCGAGTTTGACCGCTGGCTTTCCCTCAGCAAGGTCGGTCCCGCATCGCTCTCTGGTGGGGACGCTGGCGCGGTCCAGATCATGACCGTGCATGCCTCCAAGGGCCTCGAGTTTCCCCTCGTCGCCATCGCCGAGTGCTGGGGCAGCTCCAATGCGCGCCCCATCGTGGGGTTTGCCTCCGAAAACCATGCGGGATGGGTGGATGCTGCCCTGATTCCGCCCAACACGACCGCCGCGGACCTCCTGACGGAGGTCCCGGAGCAGGTCAAGGACTCCTCTGACTCGCTTGACTGGGCGCGCTTCCTCGTCAACGCGTCAAAGGAGCGTGACCAGGCAGAGCGTGCGCGACTCCTCTACGTGGCGATTACGCGTGCGCGCGAGTCCGTCATCCTCGGCCTGTCGGTGCGGGTCAAGGCAAAGGGGGAGGTGGCTCCCCGCCTTGCCTCCGACGTGTTGGGGACGCTCTTCTCGGGTGCGCTTCCCCCGCTGGGAGAAGGTACGCTCGACTACGGCGGCAGCGGCCCCGCCCGCGTGAGGCACGTGAGGCTCGCCAAGGCAGATGACGACGTCACCGTCGAGCCCGAAGCGTGCTCATCCCTGTTTGAGGGGGTGGGCGAGCAGGGCGAGGACGCCTTCTTCCAGGTGTTCGAGGTGCGCCCCGACGCGACGGCCGCATCGACGCTTTCCGCGACCACGCCCACCAAGGCGCGTCAGGGCGTGTTCAGCTACTCCTCGGCGCATGCCCTGATGCTGGACGGATGGCCCACGGGCGACGCGGCGGCGCAGGGCCGCCCCGAGGGGGAGCCTGCATGCCAGCCCGCGCTCGTCTCCGACGACGAGGACATCGACACGCCAGACGATGCAGCCGACGCCGACAAGGCGACCAGCCTCGGTTCCGCCTTCCATGAGCTCGCACAGACCATGGTGGAGGCGGGCGGGGACCATGACGAGGCGCGTCTGGAGGCGCTCGCACGCCATTGGCACCTCTCCGACCGTCAGCGCAGGCGGCTTGAAGAGGCGATCTGCAGGTGGGAGCGATCGGACCTCAGGCGCGAAGCGCTCTCGTACGAGCTGGTCCAGCCCGAGGTGCCCTTCTTCATCAAGGTCGACTCCCGCTACGGGTCCTATGTCGAGGGGGCGATCGACCTGCTCTGCCGAAACGGGAGCACCAAGGAGGTGCTGGTCGTCGACTACAAGACGGGCGACGTGGGTCTTACGCTCGACGAGATCGCGGCGCGTCACGAGATGCAGGCAAACTTCTATGCGCACGTGATGATGGCGCAGGGGAGCGAGGCGGTTGAGTGCGCCTTTGTCTGCGTCGAGTGCGACCGGGGGGATGGGCAGCCCGTGGTGGTCAGATACGCGTTTAACGAGGCAAATCCTCCGAGGATCTGACGGCTGGCGCGTGGCGTCCCCTGCCGGCGCGTCAAGGGGTTCGGCTTTTCGTCGCCCCTCTCCGCTAGAATGGAAGGTCGATCACAAGACGAAAGGCACATACCATGGCGTTCGTGCACCTGCATAACCACTCGACCTTCTCGATCCTCGACGCCGCCACGCGCATCTCCGACATGGTCAAGCGCGCCGTCGAGTTCGAGATGCCTGCCATCGCCCTCACGGACCATGGCTATATGTTTGGCATTCCCGACTTCGACCTCGAATGCCGCTCGTACAACACGCAGCAGAAGGACTTCAGGCAGTGGTCACATGATCGCGAGTGCTTCGCCAAGGGGTGGGAGCTCGAGGAGCCCGACCTCGATGCGGATGACGCCGGCCCTCACGACCTGATCCATGCCCAGTGGGCGCGTGACGTGGCGGCATGGGAGGCTGCGGGGGGCGCTTCCAACAGGGAGGCAGGCCTTGCCGCCGTAGACGCGTGCAAGCCGGCGCCCCTCATCAAGCCGATCTTTGGCTGCGAGGCATACTTCATCACCGACGACACGATCGAGAAGGGTACGCGCCAGCGACGCTATCACCTCATCCTTCTGGCAAAGAACCACACGGGCTTCGTCAACCTCATGAAGATGATGTCCAAGGCGGCCAACGAGATGTTCTACTATCGCCCGCGCACCACGCTCGACATGCTGCGCGAGTACCA
>CADBRX010000126.1 GCA_902797175.1 uncultured Coriobacteriaceae bacterium
CTCGGCCTTGTTCATGCCCTGCAGCGCGCCGTAGTGACGCTCGTTGAGCTTCCAGCTCTTGATGACGGGCAGCCACTCGCGGTCCATCTCCTCGAGGATGTGGTTCAGCGTATGGATGGCGCGCTTGAGGTAGGAGGTGTAGCAGATGTCAAAGTCGTAGCCGGCCTCCTTGAGGGCGCGGCCGCCGGCCTTGGCCTCCTCGACGCCAGCCTCGGAAAGGTCAACGTCGGTCCAACCGGTGAACAGGTTCTCCTTGTTCCATACGGACTCGCCGTGACGGACGATGACGAGATGCATGAGGTTGTCTTCTGCCATGGGGCATTCCCTTCTCGTGGGGTCTTAGGCGCACCAGACCACCCGGCACGCACACATTCCTATGTGCATGGTATATCAATTGGCGGGCGCAGGGCCGCGTCGTTCGGAATGTGGCGCAATGCTTCGGCAGAGGGCGCGGTTCGCACGTGTCCCTATGGCGTTGTGCTGCCGCGTGGAGTATCATATTGTTACCAACATGTGTCGTGCTCCATACTTCGCGACGCCGTCTCAGGACGATCGGAGTCGACATGGATACCCATGCCTTCAACCGCCCCGCAGCCCCTGCCGCCTTCCTCACGCGCGTGGCCTTCATCGAGCATATCGACCATGAGCTCATCCCCTTCCAAGACGGTGCCTACACCGTCGGGTATCTGCATCTTTCCGGACTGCGTCACCTCAATCGCGTCGAGGGCATCGAGCGGGGCGACGAGGCCCTGCAGCATGTCATGCTCACCATCGCAGGCGTCTCTCCCGAAGCCACCATCGCGCGCTATGCCGGCAACGGGTTTGCCTTCGTCATTCCCACCTCTGACGCCTCCTCCATCGCGCGCAGGGTGAACGACCAGCTTCCCGACTTCGCAAAGGCCGCCGGCCTCATGGCGAAGGTCGGGACCGTCGACTGCGTGCGTCCCTTGGGTCCCGAGGAGTGCATCGAGCGGGCACGCTTTGCCTGCGAGACGCTACACGACGCAAAGGGGGCCTACCACAGGCACTTTGACGAGGAGCTCAAGCTGGTCTTCGACAAGCGAGCCTATGTGGTCGACCACCTTGACGATGCTATCGCCCGCGGCGAGATCCGCGCGTGGGCGCAGCCCATCATGCGCGTCCTGACCGGCCATGTCTGCGAGGTCGAGATCCTCGCGCGCTGGGAGAGCGAGCAATACGGCTTCCTCAGGCCCGACGAGTTCGTGCCCGAGCTCGAGCGGCACGCCCTCATCCACAAGCTCGACCTCGAGGTCATCCGCCTCGCCTGCGAACAGTGGTGCGAGGCGCATGCCGCACGGGCCAACGTACCCTTTGGCATCAACCTCTCGCGCCTTGACTTCGAGCTCTGCGATATCTATTCCCACGTGCGCTCCATCATGAGCGCGTACGGCGTACCCATAGACCAGGTGCACATAGAGGTCACCGAAAGCTCCACCACGCGCGGAGACGACGTGGTCGCCCGGGGCGTGCGCAGGTTCCGTGACGCAGGCTTCACCATCTACATGGACGACTTTGGCACAGGCTATTCGTCGCTGGGCACGATGGCAAGCCTGCGCTTTGACGTGGTCAAGATCGACAAGACCCTCGTCGACAACATCGAAAGCGACGAGCGGGCGCGGTCCGTCCTCGCCGACACGGTGTCGATGATCAAGCGCCTCGGCATGCAGACGCTCTGCGAGGGCGTCGAGAACGAGCAGCAGCTCCGGATCCTGCGCGCCATCGGCTGCGAGAAGGCGCAGGGCTACTACTTCAGAAAGCCCATCCCCCACCAGGAGGTCATGGAGACCCTCACCGAGTGGTCGCGCAACCACGAGCGCCAGCTCGAGGACGCCTACTACGACGCCATTGGCAGGATCAACCTCCTCGACGGCACGAGCATCGACACGCACGGCATTGAGGCGGCAACCTTCCTCGGGCACTCCCCCATCGCCATCCTCGAATTCAACGGGAACGGCATCGAGCTCCTCAGCTGCAACATCGCCTACGACCGGCTGCTCATGCGCATGGGGTTTGCAAACCTCGACGACTTCGTCGCATACACCTCGCGCGGAGCGGGCCGCGTGAACGCGCGAGCTGTGCAGGCTGCCCTCAAGGCCAAGGAGACGGGGCGCGAGCAGCGCTTTACCTTCATCGTGGGCAATACCTATTGCACGGCATCGCTCAGGCTCATTGCCCAGACGACCGGTCGCGAGGCATACCTCAACCTCGTCACAAGCATCGAGAACGCCCCGCAGGTGACGGAGCACACGCTCCTGCTCGGCCTGCTCGAGGGTTCCGGCCGCAACTTCTTCTGGAAGGACTCGGAGCGTCGCTTCCTTGGCGCCAACCAGTCGTTCCTCGACTACTACGGATTCTCGGGCCTTGGCGATATCCTCGGCAAGACCGACGAGGACATGGGCTGGCACCAAGACGAAGAGCCCTTCCGCAACGACGAATTGCGCGTGCTTGACGGCGAAGAAATCATTGAGGTGCGAGGCACGTGCCTCTGCCGCGGTGAGCTTCGCGACATCATCGCCTCCAAGCGGCCGCTCTACTCAGGAGGAGAGATCGTGGGCCTATTCGGCTACTTTGACGATATCGGCCCACATCGCGAAGGATAGCCCGCAATCCCCAGGAAGGGATGAAACCCGGCCCGCCCTTTGGCCTGCTCCCTCCCTACTCCTGCACCTTCATGGCCTCCGCAAGGCCCACGCGCCTGATGCGCCACAGGTGCACGACGGCAACCGCGCAATACGCCGCAACGCCGATCGCCACGACTTCGGCCATCAGGCTGGGCTGCACGTAAATCTCGAGGTTGCCCGAATAGCGGTCCATCACCAGTCCCACAAAGAGCTTGCAGAGCCAGATGACGAAGGGCAGGCTCGCCACGAGAGAGACGAGCACCGTCACCGTGATGGCACGCACGTACAGGCGGCTGATCTCGGGATCATGGTACCCAAAAACCTTCATGTAGCTGATGTAGCGGCTCGACCGGTCGATGACCGTCTTGGTGAGCAGGTACACCAAGATCAGGTAGACCGGGATGGCGAAGGCCACCACCATGCCCATCATGTCTCCGAAGGACTCCTGCATCTGGTCGGCCGAGGTGCTCATGGCCTCGGGCGTGATGTCGGTTGCCAGGTAGCGCTGGTCAATCTGGAGCTCCTGGTCGGACGCATATCCCGAGAAGTAGTCCTCGTCCTCGTCCACCAGCCTGTTGAGGGCGCCCATCTCCAGATAGACGTTCATGTTGGCAGACGTGCCCCAGGCATCCGTCACCGTCAGCTCGTAGACCTTGTTGGTGTACTTGTCGGTAAGCGAGAGCAGGTCTCCGACCTTGATGTGACACTTTTGCGCAAGGCCATTGCCAATGACGACTGCCCCATTGCTCACGTCAACATCGCTCCAGTAGCGCGAACCCTCCTGGATACCATAGGCAGTGATGCCCTCCTTGCCGTCGGTGATGAAGCGCGGAACCTCGAAGGATACGGCAGAGAACTTCTCCACCTGGGCTATCGCCTCGGCGCCGTTGTCAGTCGTGTTGACGGGATGGGCGTCCTCGTCGAGGTCCATGGTGCTCAACAGTGTGCGCGCATAGCCCACAAATCCCAGGTCCTTGAGGGGATCATCAGTCTCCATCAGCTCCTCGACCGCCCGATAGGCGGCGCGGTCGGCAGGCGTGCCCTCAAGCTCGAGCGGTGCCTTGAGCAGATAGATGTGCTCGGCCACCACGTCAGCCTTGAGCAGCTCGGTGTAGTGGTCGACCACGGGCATGAGGCACAGGCCAAACAGCAGAAAGAGGCTGCAGAAGCTGATGCCAAAGAAGAGCACCACAAAGTGGCTGAGGTTGCGCAGAAACACGCGCAGCTGGAAGCGCTGCACAAAGCCCAGACGCTCGGGCAGCGGCAAGGTGTTGCGCCGGCTGCGCGAGGCGATCTCGCGCCGAAGGAAGGCCAGCGGTGTAAAGCGCAGCTTGCGCATGAGGCCCAGCAGCGTGACCACCTCGAGCAGCAAAAACGGTACCAGCGTGGTGTACACGAACACGCCCGGGCTAAAGCTGTACTCGTAAGGGGGCAGGCTGTAGGATCCGTAGTAGAGCTCCTGCATGGGCGTGCTCATAAAGGTCAAGCCACAGAAGGTGCCCACCGCGCAGCCCAGCACACCTATGAGCGTGGGAAGCACCATGTAGTGCCTGATGATCTCGCCCTTGCGATAGCCCGAGGCCAGGAGCGTTCCGATGACGGCCGACTCCTGCTCGATGGTGGCGTTGCTGAGCACCACAAAGACGAAGGCCATGATCACCACGAGCAGGCCCACGAGCACCTGCCACATGACCTGGTCGCTCTCCACGTCATCGGTCGCAAAGAAGATTGCCATGTTGGAGTCGACATCCACCAGGTCGGTCAGGATCTCGTCGTGGTCGGTGAGAACTTCGGCCGCATCCTCCTCAAAGGCCGTACGCGCCACGAGGTCCATCTGGCGGTCGTCCAGGATCACGTCGTAGCGCCAGTCGCGCTTGCCACCCGCCATCTCCTGCATGCCCTCGGGCGTGACGAGCGCGATGGTGAAGGTCGTGGAGTTGAACAGCATGTCGGTGTTCTTCTCCATAAGGCACTCGTAGTCCGAGACCGACATGATACCCACCATCGTGGCCTCATGCCCGTTGACGGTGACCGTGTCACCTACATGCAGGTCGTTGTTCGTGCAGAAAACGCGGTCGAAGGCGACCTCGTCAGGCGCCGCGGGCTCCGTACCCTCAAAGTAGTAGCCCTGGTTGATGGAGCGTCGGTTCTCCTGGTTGATGAGGCGGCAGTTCATGGTGCGGTCGCTCGTTGAGAGCGTGAGCGGCACGTCGGCCGTGAAGTCCTTGTAGACGGTGCAGCCCAGCTCCTCCACCGCCTCGAGAGAGCTCTTTGCTGCCTCGAACTGCGTCGCAAAGTGAAAGTCCTCCACATGGGCCTTCTCGTGCAGGCCGTTCTGGATTACCTCGATGCTATGCGCGGCGGAAAGAAACCCCGAACCCATCATGATGGCAAAGAGGAACAGCAAGAAGATGCCCAGGTACTTGCCCAGGTTGTTGAAAAGGTCGCGCGGCAGGCGCTTGTTGAGCGGAGACATCGGTGCCTACCAGGTGAGGTCGCGAGCGGGCATGAGGTGCTCGTTGAGCGTGTCTTCGGAGAGCCTGCCGTCGCGCAGGCGGAGGATGTGGTGAGACATGTGGCGGATCGCATCGTTGTGCGTGACGATGACCATCGTGCAGCCGTATTCGCGGTTGACCCGCTCCATGAGCTCGAGGATCTCCTTTGAGGTGTGGTAGTCGAGGGCGCCCGTCGGCTCGTCGCACAGAAGGAGACTCGGGTTCTTGACGAGGGCGCGGCCGATGGCGCAGCGCTGCTGCTGGCCACCTGACACCTGGTTGGGAAACTTACCGCGATGCTCCCACAGGCCCAGGGAGTGCAACAGATCGTCTATGGGCAGGGGGTCTTTGGACAGGCACTGGCTGACCTCGATGTTCTCGCGAACCGTGAGGTCGGGCACGAGGTTATAGAACTGGAAGATGAAGCCCAGCTCGCGCCGGCGGTATTCGACCAGGTCGCGGTCGGACAGGTTCGTAATGTCGGTGCCACCGACGCTGATGGACCCGCTGTCGGCAGGCTCGAGGCCACCCACCATGTTGAGGAACGTGGACTTTCCACTGCCCGAGGGGCCAAACAGAACGCAGATTTCTCCCCGCTCGATGTCGGTGGTTATACCCTTGAGGACCTCTGTGCGTGCCTCGCCCTCGCCATAGCTCTTGCGAAGGTCGCGAATCGAGAGGAACGAGCGCCTTTCTTCAGCCATGAGTCGCTCCTTCCTACTTGCCGATGCTCTCGGTCTGGTAGATGAAGCGAACCGAGCCAGTCTGCCCATCTGCCTTTCCGGAGAAGGTGTCGTAGCCAGCCGCGGCATCGCTGATTGCCTCGATGCCGCCCGAAATGCCCTCGAGGCTGTCGTCAAGCTCTGCCAGGGCGTCGACGACCTTCGAGATGCCCTCGTCCCTGAAGGTGGCCAGGCCGCTGGTGAGCGTGCCCGAGCCCTGCGCGACGGCCGTGGCGCCGCTCGTCAGCTTGTCGATGCCGCTCTGCAGCTCTCCGATGCCCTGCAACGCCGCGGGCGCCTTGGCGGCCACGGCATCGAGGCCGCCCGCAAGCGCGTCAGCACCGGTCTGCGCGGCGGCAAGCCCCTCGGCCATGCCGGCAAGTCCGCCAGCCATGCCCTGAGAGCCCTCTGCGACCATCGCAACCGCACCCTGGGAACGCTCGAGCACCTGTGACGCACCCGCAAGGTCTGCGAGGGCGTCTTTGGCCAGCGTGGTCAGGGATGAGACGTCGACACGTGCTTTCTCGATGCTCGCTGCATGCTCGGCAAGGCCCTCGGCGTCATCCGCAAGCCTTGTCTGGGCGACCAGTACCTCCTGAGGAGTCTCGGCGTTGAGGCCCTCAAGCTCGGACAGGGAGCCGTCAAGTTGATCCTGGACAGCGGTGACCTGTTCTGCGAGCGCCTCACGCTGCGCGTCCGTCAGCTCGAGCGACTCATCGGACAGGATGGCGCCGAGCGCGTCCCGTGCGTCGAGAAGCCCCTCTTTGACCTGGGTCTTCTGGGCCTCGACACCTTGACCCTCCTGGTCAAGCGCCTCACGCGCCCCGTCAAGCACCTGGCTCGCGTCACTGGCGAGGCCTGCCGCAGCGGCAACGTCTGAACTGACCTCGTCGAGCTGGAGCCCGTCAGCCGCATCTTGCAGGGTGGAAACCGATGACGTTGCCTGTGCGACGCTTCCAGCAGCCTCACCTATCCCCTGGAGGGACTGGGTAGCCGCACCTGAGAGGCCCGTGGCACCCTGGGACAGCTCCCCGGCAACGGACGAGGCCTCGGAAAGTCTCTGCGAAAGCGTGCTCGCGCCCGCCTTCAGCTCGGAAAGGCCGGAGGGCAGCATGCCAAGCGCCTCGCGCAAGGCGGCAGCACCGCCGCTGAGCGCGCTGCCGCCCTTGGCAAGCTGGCCCAGGGAGTCTGTGAGCGTGCCCGAACCCGAGACGAGCTGGTTCATGGCGTCCGTGAGGGCGCTGGCCGAGTCGCCCGTGCCCTCCCCCTCCAGGCTTGACGCATCAAGGTCCTCAAAGGGCTCTGCCGTGACGATGGTTCGAATGGGATCGAGCGCAAAGTCGGTGACGTCCGCCTCGATCTCGAAATAGGTGGGAAGGTCCAGGTCGAGGTCATCGATGCTGTCACCCAGGCTCTTCTCGAGGCCAGGGACGGCATAGCCGACCACGACGCATCCGCCCTTGTCCTCCATGACGGAGCCGTTGGTGACCTCGACGTTGCTTACCAGGTCCGTATCAAACGACACGAGCGTCACGCAGGCAAACGGCGTCGAGACGAGCCGTTCCTTCCCCGCGACGCTGCGCCACGAGGATGACGAATTGAGGTAGTCCACATGCATGAGCAGGTGCCCCGTGGCGCCCGCCAGCTCTTCCGGAGCGACTTGGCGCCCATCGAGCTGGTAGCTCACGAGCACCTCCACGGGAGGCTTCTCGTCGCTCGTGCCCCGGTAGCTCACCTGCTTTCCGCCCGTCGACCACACCAAGGTCCCGTCCTGCGACACCGTATAGGACTGCCCATCATCCTGAGGCTCGATGTCGGTAAGCCGCGTGCGGTCGGAGAGCGATTCTTCGTGATCGCCGTTCGAGAGCAGGACGTCCGACGTGACCTCAGAGATGCTTCCCGTGGCATCGGTCTGCACATAGACGGTCTCCGTCTTTTCTGGGGCACTTGCGGCAAAGGCGGGAACCGGAAGCGCAAGTGAGGCAACGAGACCCGCTGCTACGACGGCACGCCGCGCACCTCGTCCATATTGAAACTTAAGCATCTCTTCTCCACTCAACGTAACCGAGCAAAGTTAGCTAAACATAACTTTTCATAATACATAACTTCGTATCTTTGTGTTAACGAAGGTTGACTTTAATGTAATCCTCATCTAACTTCTATTTGTTAGCTTTGTCGAACTCAAGGAGATCGTCATGCCCATGCCACTTTCGCTCCTCGGCGCCGGGGAAAGCAGCCTCGTCACACGCGTCGGGGGAAAACCGGAAACCCGCCAGTTCCTTGAGGGGCTCGGTTTTGTTACCGGCACGCCCGTTTCTGTCATCAGCGAGATAGATGGCAACGTCATCTGCGCCGTCAAGGACACCCGCGTCGCCATCAGCAAAGAGATGGCCAAGAAGATCTACGTCTAACACCCAACGTTGTTTATCAGCAGGCACCCCAGGTGCCAGCAAGGAAGGAGTTTTCGGAAATGACACTCAGAGAGGTCAAGGTCGGCCAGACCTGCAAGGTCGTAAAGCTTACGGGCACCGGCCCCGTCAAGCGCCGCATCATGGACATGGGCATCACCAAGGGCCAGCTTGTGCGCGTCATC
>CADBRX010000127.1 GCA_902797175.1 uncultured Coriobacteriaceae bacterium
AAGATGGGGTTGGTGATGTTGAACTGGTTGCCGATCTCGTTGAAGGTCATCCAGTACTTGACCTTCTCGTGGTAGCGCTCGAAGCAGACGGTCGCGTAGCGCACGAAGAAGTCGATGAGCTTGCGGTTAGCCCAGCCGCCGTACTTCACGCACAGGCCGTAGGGCATCTCGAAGTGGCTGAGCGTGATGACCGGCTGGATGCCATGCTCGAGCATGCAGTCGAACATGTCGTCGTAGAATTTGAGGCCGGCCTCGTTGGGCTCCGTCTCGTCGCCCTCGGGGAAGATGCGGCTCCAGGAGATGGAGGTACGGAAGCACTTGAAGCCCATCTCGGCAAAGAGGGCGATGTCGTCCTTGTAGGTGTGGTAGAAGTCGATGCCCTTGTGGTTGGGATAGTACTTGCCCTCGACGACGCCGTCGGTAATCTCGCGTGGCACGCCATTGGCGCCGCCCGTCATGACGTCGGATACGGAGAGGCCACGGCCGTCCTCGGCATAGCCACCCTCAAGCTGATGCGCTGCGACCGCGCCTCCCCACAGAAAGTCCTTCGGTAGTGCCATGTGACGCTCCTTCCGTTGCTTATAGCCACCGTCAAAAAACTGGCCTGGAAGTCATTCCGGGCCAGCTCTCATGCCCTAGTCTGCGTTCTGAAGGTGGAACGCAAGCGCACCGATGAGATTTGCCTCGTTGCCAAACTTGCAGGTGACGACCTCAGGACGCGAGAAGGGGATACCCCTCTTGGTGTCGTAGATCTCGTTGAGCTTGTCACGTATGACGCTCGTTGCCTCGGGACGGGCCGAGATGCCGCCGCCGATGGCGTAGCGCGGGAGGTCGAGCACGCACTGCAGGCTGAAGATGCCCGCGGCCGCCTGCACGGCGTACTCCTCGATGATGGCGACGGCGTCGGGATCGCCCGCCTCGTAGGCGTCAAACAGCACGACGCCGCTCGGCTTGCTCGACCCCTTTGCCTTCGCGAACTTGCCCGTGATGGTCGCCGAGGAGATGCGGCCGCACCAGACGTCAGCCATGTGATGAGGGAAAGCCTCGAGGTCGCGCAGCCCGTCAAAGTTGGCGCCAAGCCAAGAGAGCTCGCCAGCGCCGCCCGAGCAGCCCATCCACACCTTGTTGTTCAAGACGATGCCGCCGCCGATGCCGGTCCCCAGCACGATGACGCACCCGGAGTCAACGTCAGCCAAAGACCCCGCCCAGCTCTCGGCCAGGGCGGCGCACTTGCCATCGTTGGCGATGGTGCAAGGCTTGCCAAACACGGCACCGTACTTCTCGGCCGCGGGGTATTCGCTCAGCCAGGAGAAGGCGCCACCCGTGTGCGCCCAGCCGCGCTTGGTGTCGATGCGCCCCGGCATGGACACGGCGACGCCGTCATAGTCGTACTCGGAGACTTCCTCCTTGAGCAGGTGGAGCGACGTGAGCATAGCCTCCTCGCTGCTCGTGTCGGCGCGGAACTTGTCCTGCATGATGAACTGCGCCTCTCCATCGATGATGGCGTACTTGATGTAGGTCCCGCCGATGTCAAGGACGAGATATTGCTCTGTCATGGGCCCTCCCTCTTTTTGTAGACACATACACCTCTACATATACGACAAGCGAATCGAGACCAAGTCTGCACATCCACGGACGGACGAGCCCGGTAGGTTGGTGTGCTGTTTGATGGATTGCAAGGGACAGCATACGGACATTGATTGGGTCACATAAGGTTCTGCGCGAGTTCCGCAGCGAAGCGAGGACTGTTTGAGCGCAGAGCCTTATGTGACCCAAGAGGACGTCGCACTTTTGCGTCATACTTTTCCATGGCAACCAAAGGACAAAGGAGCAGCCCATGGCAACCTACCGGCTACTCGCCCTCGACATGGACGGGACGGTGCTCACCTCGGACAAGCACGTCTCGCCCCGCACGCGTGAAGCGCTCAGTGCCCTGTCCACTCAAGGCGTGGCTCTTGCCCTTGCCACGGGCAGAAACGTCGTCGAGCTCTCGGAATATCGCGAAGAGCTCTCCTTTGTCCCTTACGGCGTCCTGGCGAGCGGTGCCATCGCATATGACTTTGCACACCGCGAGGCGCTCCTCTCGAGCCCCATCCCAACCGACGCCGTGCTGACGGCGGTGGGCATCGCCCTTAGCGAGGGTGGGATCCCCTTTCTTTCGTGCGTCGACGGCACGAGGGCGCGGTGCGCAGACGTCGTGCGGCTCGACGAGTGCGGACTCCATGGCTACCGCATGATGTACGAGCAGATCTACGACCAGGTGGATGACCTTGCCCTATGGGTATCCGCCCATCCCCACGACGTGGTGAAGCTCGACATCTACCACCCGCAGGACGAGGGCTGCCTGCGCATTCGCGACCGCATCGTTGCCTCGGACGCTCCGGTCGAGGTATGGAGCTCGGAACCTGGCTGCATGGAGTGCACGGCTCTTGGCGTCAACAAGGCAGTTGGGCTCCAAGCCCTCGCCAAGCGTCTGGGCATATCCATGGACGAGGTCGTGGCGGTCGGCGACGGCGGCAACGACCTTGCCATGCTGAAGGCGGTCGGCATGCCCGTCGCCATGGGAAACGCCTCGCGGGACGTCTGCGACGTGGCGCGCCTCGTCGTTGCCGACAATGACCACGACGGCATCGTCGAGCTGGTCGATCGCCTCTTCTAGGCGCCACGCAAGGAGAAGACCGTGAGCCCCATCGACGACATCAGGCGCTACACCCCCACCAACGAGCAGGAAGAGCGCGACAGGCTCGTCATGCTGTCGCTCCTGCAAAGTGGCCAGGAGCTCTTCTCGCGCGACAACGCCATCGCGCACTTCACGGCCTCGGCCTGGATTACCTCCCCCGACCGCCAGCTTGTTCTCATGTGCTATCACAACCTCTACGACAGCTGGTCGTGGCTCGGCGGGCACGCAGACGGTGACCACGACCTTGCCGCCGTTGCCCTGCGTGAGGTGCGTGAGGAAAGCGGGCTTGCCCATGCGCGCCTCGTGTCGCCCGATATCTATTCCCTCGAGATCCTCACCGTTGATGGGCACGTCAAGAAGGGCCAATACGTCTCATCTCACCTGCACCTCAACCTCACCTACTTGGTCGAGGCAGATCCCCGAGAGGCGCTGTCCACAAAGCCTGACGAGAACAGCGGCCTCGGGTGGTTCACGCGCGAGGGCGCCATCGCCGCCTCTACCGAGCCCTGGTTCAGGGAGAGGATCTACCCAAAGCTGAATGCCAAGCTTGATGGGTGAATCCCGCAATCACAACGTCTGCCATCTCCCACCTGCGCCTCGTCGGGTATGATAGGGCTTCATCTTTGAGAGAGGCCAAGCCGTGCAGCTCAACCCCAAAAGCTCTCGCGCGTTGCTTCGCGCGTACAACGATAGGCCCGAGGCCAGAAGGAGGCTGTTTTCCGCAGCCATCTTTCCCGTTGCCTTTCTGTGGTGGGAGCTCGTCCTCAAGGCGTCGACCACAGGCAACTTCTTTCCCTCGCTCGTCTTCTTGGCGCTCTTCTCGCTCGTAGGTGGCATCCTGCTCCACGTCCTCTGCTCGATAAGCAGAAAGCCTCGGGTAAACAGGTGCCTGAAGCTCGCGCTGCTATGCGCGCTCGGCATCGCGTACGGCATCGAGTACTTCGTGTTTGGCGAATTCAAGATGTTCTACGACCTCGCCACGGTCACGGGCGGTGCGAGCCATGCCGTTGGGGGCTTCTCCGATCAGATTGCCCTTTTGGTGCTGAACCCCTCGGGGCTGCTCCATGTGGCCCTCTTCATGTTGCCTGCCGTCGCATACGCCCTGCTCATGAAGCATGACCCCGCCAGACGGCACGGACGGAGGGGATTTGAGACCGTCGGATGCGTTGCCCTTGCGTCCTACGTCCTCGCGCTCGTGCTCGTCGCAGCGAGCGGACCCTTTGGCCTCGTCTATTCCCAACGCTACTCCTTCCCGCGGGCAACGGAGAACTTTGGCCTGCTCACCAGCATGTACCAGGAAGTCTGGCAGGTGATGTCAGGACCCCAGACGGCGAGCTTCGTGACGACCAAGGCCGCTCCGACTGCTGACGAAACGGCGGCGCAACAGCAGGCAGAGGACGCGGCAACGGACAACGAGAAGAACCAGCCGACCCAGGCAAAGGCCGCGCCAAACGCCCTCGACATCGACTTTGCCGCACTCGCCCAGACCACGGACGGCACTTGGGCCGCGCTCGACGAGTACGTGGCGTCGCAGACCCCCAGCCTCCGTAACGACATGACCGGCCTCTTTGAGGGATACAACCTCGTGTTCATCTCTGCGGAGGCCCTCTCTGCCGAGGCCATACGTCCTGACACCACGCCGACGCTCTATCGCATGGCGACCAAGGGCATCCAGTTCACCGACTACTACCAGCCCGCAAGCGCGGGTACCACGGGCGGCGAGTACCTCAACCTCTTTGGGATGCTCCCCACCGACGGCGGAGCGTCGGTCATCGACACGACGACGCACAACAACTACCTGACCATGGGATTCACCCTCAACCGCCTGGGATACGAGGGCTGGATGTTCCACAACAACGACTACACCTACTACAGCCGCGACCTGACGCACAACGAGCTGGGCTACAACCATGGCTACATGGGTTACGGAAACGGCATGGAGCAGTGGGTGAGCGAGCAATGGCCCGAAAGCGACCTCGAGATGGTCAAGGGCACCTGGGAGAACCTCTTTGGCTCTTTGGGCGACGCGGACCACCCCTTCAACGTCTACTACATGTCCGTGAGCGGGCACAGCCTCTACTCCCCCGAAATCAACGACATGTCAGCCAAGTGGTGGGACGAGGTGGCAGACCTCCCCTACTCCGAGACGGTCCGCGCCTACCTTGCGGCCAACATCGACCTCGATCGTGCGATGGAGTACCTCATCAAGCAGCTCGAGAAGCGCAAGATCGCCAACCGCACGGTCATCGTCATTGGTGCGGACCACTTCCCCTATGGTCTCGATGACGACTCGCTCGGCAGCCTGCCCGTCCTGTCCGAGCTTTACGGGCACGACGTCAACTCGCTGCTCGACCGCGACCACAACCGCCTCATCATCTGGTCGGGCGCCCTCGAGAAGAAAGACCCCATCGTAGTGGACACCCCGACGTCGAGCATGGATATTCTGCCCACGCTGCTCAACCTCTTTGGGGCGGAGTGGGACTCACGCCTGCTTCCCGGACGCGACGTCTTCTCGGACCGCAGCCCCCTCGTCTTTGACCTCAACTACGATTGGAAGACCGACCTGGGGACCTACCTGTCATCTCCCGACACGTTCACGCCTGCCGAGGGGGCCGAGGTTCCCGATGGCTATGTCGAGTCCATGCACGAGGTGGTGGCCGACAAGATCAGCTACTGCTCTGCCGTGCTCGATTCCGACTACTTCCGTCACGTGTTTGGCGAGCCCGAAGACGTGGAAGCCGCCAACGCCGCCGGCAAGGCCGCGGCGGGCGAGGGCGACGATCCGCTCGAGGGGCACTGGGGCTACGAAGAGGTGCGCCAGTTCAAGGCCAAGCATCACCTCAAGTAACGCGACGAGCCAAACAGTCACCTCAGGCCGTCAGGCGCGGGAGGCCTTCCCGAAGAGGGCTGCTGAGGATACTTCTGCACGGGCGGGTACTGCTGCATCGGAGGCTGCTGGACGGGCGCCTGCTGTGGCACCTGCTGCGCGGGCGCGTACGGCTGCGAGGCGTATGGCTGCTCCGGCGCCTGCGCGGGGACCTGCTGCGCAGCCTGGCTTTGCGGCGCTGCGTACGCTTGCTGGGGAGCCTGGGCAGGGAGCTGGCCATACCGAGACGACGCATCGCCCATGGTGCTCGTGGGCATGAGGGGTTCCGCAGGCGTGGGGACGGGGTAGTACACCACCTGCTGGGGCTGCTGCGCGTACGGCTGCTGTCCCGGCTGCTGCACGTACGGCTGCTGTGCGTACGGCCGCTGTCCCGGCTGTTGCGCATACGGCTGCGACAAGGGCTGCTGGCGGTATGCCTGCTGGTTTTGCGCATATTGCTGGGCGTAGGTCCCTTGGTCCTGATAGGGAGGCTGCGGCACAAACGTCTGCTGCGGATAGGGCTCCTGCAGATATCCAGCCGCTCCCGCGGGGACGCACAGAGGCTCTTCCTTGAAAAACGGCCCAAACTGCGGCGCCTGGATCTTGGCGATCTCCCTCAAGGCCTTGATGAAGGTCGGCAGGTAGAGCGCGATGATGATGAGGTAGAAGATGATGGTCGAAATCGCCTCGTCCGTGTCGGCGGTGACGTATTCGGTCTCGAGGGGCTCCCCAAAGAAGCCGATGGCCACCACAAAGAGCAGCCAGTCGTCAATGGCGTGCACGAGCATCGCGCCCACGATGTTCTTGGTCTTGAGCATCACCGCGCACAGCATCACCGCATAGATGCCTGTCTGGACGATCTTGAGAAAACCCTGCGCAAAGGTGAGCAGGTTGTTGGGGTCAAAATCCTCAAGAGACACGTGCGCGCACCCAAACGCAAGGGACGAGACGATGACAGCCCACCAGATGCCGTTCTTCCGCTCGCCGAGCCGCGCCAGAAGGCCGCCAAAGAGCAGCCCGCGGAACATGCCCTCCTCGTTGGCACCGATGGCCAGGCACAGGATCAAAGAGCTGACGCAGCGCATGAACCAGCCAGGATGGAAGCTCTCGCCCGCAGAGACATAGTCCCAGAAGTCCCACGCGGCCAAGATGCCGCTGAGGGCCACGATCCACCACATGAACTTCCAAGACTCGAGGATGGCCTTGCCATCAAAGCGCAGGTAGTCCTTGCCGCCCAACGCAACGAACGCCGCAACGGCAGCGATGGCGCCGCCCAACGTGGCGGATAGGTCCTCGTCGGCACCGACGAACATGCCGATCAAGAGGCCCGCCACCTCTCCCCCAAAGACCAGGGCAAGCGACAGGAGGGCTCCGATGAGCTTTCCCGTTCCGTTTCCGGTTCGCGATTGTTCCATGGGCATTCCATTCTCGTGGGTACACTGTTGCTCTTCATACCCAGTATAGGAGGAACCATCTCATGCTAATCAGACGAGCTCAGCAAAAGGACATGCCAGGCATCTGCTCCCTCCTCGAGCAGGTGCTGATGGTGCACCACAACGGGCGGCCCGACCTCTTCAAGGCCAACACCAGAAAGTACACCGACGAGGAGCTGAAGACGATCATTGCCGATGACGAGCGCCCCATCTTTGTCGCCGTCGACGAGCAAGCGCCCGAGGGCGAGGTCTTGGGATACGCCTTCTGCGTGATTGAACGCTACGAAGGCCACAACACCATGACGGACCGACTGACCCTCTATGTCGACGACATCTGTGTTGACGAAGGCGCACGCGGACAGCACGTGGGAACCGCGCTCTATAACCACGTCATCGACTATGCGCGCACGGAAGGCTTCTACAACGTCACGCTCAACGTGTGGAGCTGCAACCCCGGTGCCCAGGCATTCTACGAAGCCATGGGCATGCGCCCCTACCGCATTGGGATGGAGACTATTTTGTAGCCGAGCCGTATAATCGGCTGTAAGGCAGACAAGGCTTCTGCCACACAATCGGCAAGGAGGAGGCACCCATGCAGTATGAGATTCGTGGAGGATCTTTTCCCATCGTCATCTGCCAGCTGGCCGCCGGCGAGAAGATGATCACCGAGAGCGGCTCCATGACGTGGATGACGCCCAACATGCAGATGGAGACGACTGGCGGTGGCGTCAGCAAGATGTTCGGGAAAGCATTCTCTGGCGAGAGCATGTTCCAGAACATCTACACTGCCCAGGGTGGCCCGGGCATGATCTCCTTCGGGTCGAGCTTCCCGGGCAAGATCATCCCCATAGAGATCGCCCCGGGCAAGGACTGGATTCTTCAGAAGAGCGCGTTTCTCGCCTCCGAGGCGGGCGTCAACCTCGACATCCACTTCAACAAGCGGTTCGGCGCCGGCCTCTTTGGCGGCGAGGGCTTCATCATGCAGCGCCTGTCCGGAAACGGCATCGCCTTTGCCGAAATCAACGGAGAGCTAGTTGAGTACGAGCTCCAGCCTGGTCAGCAGATGATCGTCGACACTGGCTACGTCGCTGGCTACGAGAGCAGCGTCAGCATGGACATCGTCCAGGTCAAGGGCCTCAAGAACAAGCTTCTTGGTGGCGAGGGCATCTTCAACACCGTGCTCACGGGCCCCGGCCGCATCTGGCTGCAGACCATGCCCCTGTCCAGCATCGCAAGCGCCATCCAGCCCTATATCGTGACCGCGTAGGCTTCACCTCGTCTTGGAATCACAGGCGGCCCGACGGCGTTTGGGCCGCCTTCTTCATGCTTGAAATTAAACAGGTACCTGTGTTATGGAGAAGGCGTGAAGCCCTGTGCACGTATTCGTAATTACACAGGTACCTGTTATTCTATTCTTGACCGTTTGACAAGTCGAAAGGAACGCTTGTGGAAAGACAAGAGAAGAAACAGGCAAAACGTTGCAAGAAGGAGCGGGTGTCGCTCTCGTTCAAGGTTGGTCGCATGGGAAGGCTGATGCAGCGCTATCACATGATCAATGGGCGCAGCCACGGAGGAATCGGCGATCCGACCCGTGGGCAGGGGCGCGTGCTTGCGCTGCTCGCCGTCAAGCCCAAGACCACCCAGCGCGAGCTGTCGTACCTGCTTGACATGCGCCAGCAGTCGCTGTCAGAAATCTTGGCAAAGCTCGAGGAAAAGGGCTATGTGACCCGCAGGAAGTCCGAGGATGACGGCCGCGTGACGGTAGTCGAGCTCACCGACGCGGGCATCGCCGCCGCCCCCACACCCAAGGACATGGAACGGCGCGACGACGCCCTTGACTGCCTTGACGAAGGCGAGCGCGTCGAGTTCGAGACCCTCGTGGACAAGGTGGTCGCCTCCCTGGAGAAGAAGCTCGTTGCCCTTGGCGACGATCCCTATGCGCCGCCCCGCAGGCCACGCGACGAGCGCGGACCGCGCCCCGAGCGCGACCACGGCCATGGGCCCGGACGCCGTAACCACGGCTGGGAACCGGGTACCAGCCATCTCCGCCAGGCATAGGGCACGGGCGCCGCAGCGACGACCTAAGGGAGAGAGGTCGTCACGGCCAAAGGGGGCCTGCCGGATCTGTCCGGCAGGCCCCCTGCATGCGTCAACACATAAGCCGCAGGTGTTACTCCTCGGCAGCCTCCTCGACGGCAGGCGTCTCGACAGGCTCCTCAGGAACCTCCTCAACAGGCTCCTCATCCTCGGCCTCGGGCTCCTCGATGACCTCAGGTTCGACATCTTCGATCTCGGAATCTGTCACCACGGCATCTGCCATGGGCTCATCCTCGACCTCGGGCTCGACGGCAGCCTCCTCGACGACGTCGGCCTCTTCAACCGCATCCGCCTCGACGGGCTCCACCTCGACGGGCTCGGCATCCGTCACGTCATCTACCGCACCGATGAAGCCATCGCCGTCAAGATCGCGACCGGTCTGGACCTCAATGAAGTCAACGGCCTTCACCAGCGTGTCCTGGGCAAGGGCAGCGGCCTTCTCCACGTGGGGACGCGCCTGGTCGATCACGGGAGCTGCCTTTTCGCTCACCTGGTCGACAACAGGCTTGGCGGCCTCAGCTGCCTGGTCAAGGACGGGTTTGGCCGCCTCTGCCGCCTGGTCAAGCACGGGCTTGGCAGCCTCTGCCGCCGCGCTCGCGACACCCGAGACGCCCTCTGCGATCTTCTTCACATGCGGTCCCGCCGCCTCGGCCACCTCGCCTGCCCGGGCAGCGGCATTGGAGATCACCGGACGGGCCTTCTCGGCAAAGGCCGATGCCTTCTCGCCAACTTCCTCAGCCACCTCCGACGCCCTATCGAACAGATCGTTGAAATTCAGTGCCATCATGTCCCCCTTTGCTCTGGGCCCAAAGTCCCGTTATGACAAAATCTGACGCGTCAAGGCTCCCCTCGTTACGATACGGCCCTTCTCACGGCATCTGACCAGCCGTTAAGCAGCTGTTCCGCACGTTCGCGCGACATCTTTGGCGTAAAGACGTCATCGCTTGAGCGAAGCGCCTTCAGCGCATCGGTGTCCTTCCAGAACCCGACCGCCAGACCCGCGAGATACGCCGCGCCGAGCGCCGTGGTCTCGGGGTTCTGCGGGCGGTGCAGCTCGCAGCCAAGCACGTCGGACTGGAACTGCATGAGGAAGTTGTTCCTCGAAGCCCCGCCATCGACGTTGAGCACGGAAAGCGGCGCGCCGGAATCCGCCTCCATGGCCTTCACGAGGTCGGAAATCTGGTACGCCATGGACTCGAGCGCCGCACGGACGATGTGGTTGCGGTTGGTACCGCGCGTCATGCCCACGATGGTGCCACGCGCATCGGGCTTCCAATAGGGGGCGCCCAGGCCCGTGAAGGCAGGCACGAGGTACACGCCGCCCGTGTCCATCTCGGACAGGGCCATCGCTTCAGACTCTGCCGCGTTAGAGATCATACCGAGCTCGTCGCGGAGCCACTGGATGGTCGCACCCGCCATAAAGACGCTGCCCTCAAGCGCATACTCCAGGTGACCAGTACCTGGCGCCGACGCCGCGATGGTCGTGACCAGGCTGTTCTTTGAGTCGCAGGCCTCGGATCCCGTGTGCAGCAAAAGGAAGCATCCCGTGCCGTAGGTGTTCTTTGCCTCCCCCGCCTCAAAGCAGCACTGACCGAAGAGGGCTGCCTGCTGGTCGCCCGCCACGCCCGCGATGGGGATTCCCGCAGGAAGGCCGAGGTAGCTCGTGACGCCAAAGTCGCCCGAGGAGGGGCGGACCTCGGGCATCATGGAAGCGGGAATGCCAAAGAGGTCAAGGAGCCAGGGGTCCCACACGCCCTCATGGATGTTGAAGAGCATGGTGCGGCTTGCGTTGGTCACGTCGGTCGCGTGCACCTTGCCGCCCGTGAGCACCCACACGAGCCAGGTGTCGACCGTGCCAAAGATGAGGTCGCCAGCTTCTGCGCGCTCGCGAGCTCCGTCAACGTTGTCAAGCAGCCAGCGGATCTTGCTCGCCGAGAAGTACGCGTCGGGAAGCAGGCCCGTCTTCTCCTGGATGGTCCGCGCGATCTCAGGGTCACCACAGAGCTCTTCGACCAGGCGCGCGGTGCGGCGGCACTGCCACACGATGGCGTTGGAGATGGGCTCTCCCGTGACGCGATCCCAGACGAGCGTGGTCTCGCGCTGGTTGTCTATGCCGATGGCCGCTATGTCTTGCGCCTTGAGGCCGTTTCTGGTGATGAGCTCGGTCAGCGACCCGATCTGGGAGAGCAGGATGTCCTGCGGGTTGTGCTCAACCCAGCCCGGGGAGGGATAGATCTGCGGAAACTCGCGCTGAGCCACGTCGAGCATCTGCCCCTGCTCGTCAACGAGCACGGCACGCGAGGACGTGGTCCCCTGATCGAGCGCTATCACGTATTGCTTGCCCATGGTGCTTCCTTTCGGTCCTCCGGGTCCTACAGGCGTTCCTCGACCCACGCCAAGACGTCGTCATAGACCCTCTGGTGATCGGTCTCGTTCAGGATTTCGTGACGCATGTGCTCGTAGATGGTGCAGGTGACGTCCTTTGACCCGGCATCGCGCGCCATCTGCGCAGAGATGCGGACGCCCTCCCCCATGCTGCCGACGGGGTCACCGTCGCCCGCGATGTAGAGAAGCGGCAGCTCCTGAGGCACCCGTACGCAGCATGCCATGTCGCAGACCTCGCGCGTGAGGGCCGTCACCGTGCCGTATCCGCCAGCCGAGAACGAGAAGCCGCTTGCCTCGTCCGCCATGTAGGTCTGCACGTTCTCCTCGTTGTAGGAGAGCCAGTCGAGGGGAGTCTTGGCGTCCTTGATGGCCTTGGAATAGGCCCCCACGCCCATGCCCTCGATGAGCGGGCTGATGGTGTCCTCGCCCTTGAAGGTCGAAATCATCTTGCACACCAGGTTGCCCATGGACGAGGTCGCGGGAGGGACATGGCCGGTTCCGCAGATGATGGCGCCCGCCAAGCCCTTTCCCTCGCGCGCGATGTAGGCACGCGTCACAAAGCTGCCCATCGAATGGCCAAAGATGAAGTGGGGCGTTCCCTCGGGAACCTTGTCATGGATCACGCCACGCATGCGTCCGACATCGTTGATCAGCGTCTCCTTGCCAGTCTTGAGCGGGAGCTTCCCCCAACGGTCGCGGGTGGAGCTTCCACCGTGACAGATGTGGTCATGGCCGCAAGCGACAAACCCGTTGCAGGCAAGGAAGCGTGCGAAGTCGCCGTAACGACCCGTGTGCTCGGCCATGCCATGGACAATCTGAATCACGCCACGAGGCTTCTCGACCGCACCCCACGGATCGTCCGCAGCGGCATCGGGACCCATTCCCTTGGGCCACCAGATATAGCCATGAATGCGGGAGCTGCCATCGGAGGAATCAAACCAAATCTCCTCGCGTTCGATGGACTCCTTGTCTTCCATGCGTCCCCCTTCTCGACACGCTCATAGATGGAGAAAGGGTACGGCAGCAGGAAGGGCTCAGACCCCAGCAATCGACTGCCGCACGCGTCACGTCGGGGAGAGGAACGGCTTTCGAATGGCTGCCCCAAAGGAGTGGGACGCCGTCAGTCAGATTGTGCGCAAGCCCCTGGCAAAGGCCTAGGCTTCTTCGGCGAGGGTCTTCTCCATGTCCTCGAGCACGATCGGCAGGAAGTAGCGGATCTGCTTGCGCCACCAAGGCCAGTCGTGGTTGACGTCGTTGCCCCAGAAGTCGCACCACACCGGGATGCCCTTGGCTCGGCAGGTGTCACGAATGATGCGCAGGTCAGCGATGCCCATATCCTCCCATGCGCCCTGACCGACGCAGAGCACGAGCTGCCGCTTGGCATAGATGTCGACATAGGGGTGGTCTGCGGGCATGTTGGGCAGAAACGCGGTGATGCAGTTGCCGTAGAGGACGTCATCCATCCAGTCGCCCCAGAAGTAGCCCGTGCTGTACACGCCTGAAAGGGCGATGCATCCCTGGAAGAGGTCGGGCCTGCGGAATGCCGCGATAGCGGCATGGGTCGCCCCCATGGAGCAGCCCGTGGCAAGCGGGCGACGATCGGTGCCGTTTACCTCGTGCACAAAGGGAATGAGCTCGTCCGTCACAAAGCGGAAGTAGTCCTCCTGCCTCTGGGCACGCCAGGCTTTGTCGCCCCACGTGTCGGACCAGCTCTCCTCGTCGTTGTTGTCCACCGAGAAGACCTGTATGGTGCCAGACTCGATGTAGTCGGCAAGCGTCTCTATCATGCCGAAGTCTTCAAAGTTGTTGCTCTTTGCGTCTTGGGCCTGAAACGCCACCACGGGATACCCGCCGTCTCCATAGACGATGACGCTCATGTCCTTTCCAAGCGCGTCGCTGTGACGGGTTATGAAGTCTCGTCTCATGGTCACTCCCTCTCTGGTCGGCATACGATAGCTTGATGCTAGCGTGCAAATGCGGTTTTGAGGAAGCAGATGCGGAGCCTATCTGCCGAGCGGCAGGCCCGAAAGGTCGGCAACCGCCTCAATGGTGGCGACGATGGACTCGAGCCCGGCATAGTCTTCCGCCGAAAACCGGTTCAGGAGGGGGCTATCGATGTCCAAGACCCCCACGACCTCGCCCTTGGCATGCAGAGGGATGACCACCTCGGAGTTTGAGGCGCTGTCGCAGGCGATGTGTCCGGGAAACTCGTGGACGTTGGGCACGAGCTGGGGCTCGTCGGCCTTTGCGGCCGTTCCGCAGACGCCCTTGCCGTAGGCGATGCGCACGCAGGCGACCTTGCCCTGGAACGGCCCCAGAAGGAGGGTCTCCTTTCCGCCCGAACGGTCGGTCAGGTAGAAGCCTGCCCAGTTGAGGTCCACCATGGCGTCCATGATGAGGGCTGAGGCGTTTGACAGCACGGGCAGCCAGTGGGGCTCCCCCTCGGCGAGGGAACGAATCTGGGAACAGAGCAACTTGAAGTCGGTCATGTCGCGCTCCTCTCACCTGTCGGAACAGCCGATGTTGCCTTACGGATGGCATATTCGATTCTACCCCACCGCACATATCCTTCACTTTTTCCCTCGTCTGAAACAACTCACTGCTAGCATGGTGCGCATGTGCAAACCGAAAGGAGCGAACATGAACTTCGTCTTCATATCACCGCAGTTCCCTGACACCTACTGGCAGTGGTGTGCCGCGCTCAAGCGAAATGGCGCCAACGTGCTTGGCGTGGGCGACACCCCCTATGACTTCATCTCCGACGAGCTCAAGGGTGTCCTCACCGAATACTACTGGGTCTCTTCGCTCGAGGACTACGACCAGGTCTTCCGCGCCGTGGCGTTCTTCTCGTGGAAGTACGGCAAGATCGACTGGCTCGAGTCCAACAACGAGTACTGGCTGAGCCAGGACGCACGCCTGCGCGACGACTTCCACATCACGACGGGCCCGAGCTCTGCCCAGATGGCACAGTGGCAGTCCAAGGCCGAGATGAAGCCGCTCTATGCTGCGGCAGGCGTGCCCACCGCGCGCCAGATTCGCGCGACGACCCTGCGCGCGGCCCAGGCCTTCGCAAAGAAGGTGGGCTACCCACTCTTCACCAAGCCCGAGAAGGGCGTCGGCGCGGGCGGCGTCAAGAAGCTCGAGGACGCTGAGGCGCTCAAAGCCTTCTTTGCCGAGCTGCCAGCCGAGCCCTATGTCATCGAGGAGTACATCACCGCAGAGCTCTGCAGCTATGAGGCCATTCTTGACTCACAGGGCAACCCGCTCTTCGAGAACCAGAGCGAGTTCCAGCCCTCCATTGCGGAGGTGGTGGAGAAGGAGCTGGACGTCGCCTACCACACCTGCCCCGACGTCGACCCCAGGCTTGCGGAGCGCGGACGCGCCACCGCCAAGGCATTCGGCATCACCTGCCGCTTCGTGCACATGGAGTTCTTCCGCCTGACCGACGAGCGCCCTGGCCTCGGAAAGCCCGGGGATTACGTGGGCCTCGAGGTCAACGTGCGCGCTCCAGGAGGCTTCACGCCCGACCTCATCAACTATGCGCACTCCTCCGACGTCTACCAGATCTGGGCCGACATGGTCTGCTTTGACAAGCGTCGCACGCCCGAGAGCGATGACACCTACTTCTGCTGCTACGTTGCACGTCGTGACGGCAAGGAGTACGTGCATAGCCACGAGGAGGTCATGGAGCGCTACGGCGACAAGATGGTGCTGCAGCGCCGCGTTCCCGACGTGCTCTCCGACGACCTGGGCAACATCATGTACGTCGTGCGCCTCAAGACCGAGGAGGAGCGGCTGGAGTACGAGGACTTTGTAATGGAGCGGCGTTAATGACCCAACGGCACGCTTTTGCAGAGGGACTGCGAGACGGCCTCCCCATTGGGCTAGGCTATCTCGCGGTGGCCTTCTCCCTGGGAATCGCCGCGCGCAACGCCGGGCTCAACGCCTTCCAGGGCTTCATGGCAAGCCTTCTGTGCGTTGCCTCGGCAGGCGAGTATGCGGGGTTCACGTTCATCGCCGCCCACGCCTCGTACCTCGAGATCGTCCTGGGCAGCATCGTGGCAAACGCACGCTACCTGCTCATGAGCACCGCGCTTTCCCAGCGCTTTGCGCCAAGCACGCCCTTTGCGCACCGCATCGGCGTCGGGCTGGGCATCACCGACGAGATCTTTGGCCTCGCCATCGCGCGACCAGGCTTCGTGGAACCCGTCTACCAGTACGGCGCCATGCTCTCTTCCATACCCTTGTGGTGCATCGGGACGTCCGCGGGCATCATCGCCGGAAACCTGCTGCCTGCCCGTGTGGTCACGGCACTTTCCGCGTCCCTCTTTGGCATGTTCCTGGCCGTCATCATGCCTGCGGCGCGCACGGACCGCGTGGTGCGGGTCTGCGTCATCGCCAGCTTTGCTGCGAGCTACGTGACGAGCTATCTGATTCCCCTGACGGCAACCTGGTCCGCAGGCACGCGCACCATCGTCTTGACGGTGCTGTTGTCTGCCCTCGCCGCGATCCTGTGCCCTGTTGACGAAGAGGGCGAGGTGGACCATGCAGCCTAGCATCTGGGGTTCCATCCTCGTCATGGGAGCGACCATCATCGCCATCCGTCTCCTTCCGCTCACCCTCATCAGACGACCGCTCAGAAGCCGCTTTTTGCGCTCGTTTCTGCACTATGTGCCCTACGTCACGCTGGCCGTCATGACGTTTCCCGCCATCGTCGAGACCTGCCAGACGCCCCTTGCCGGTGTCGCCGCGCTGGTGGCAGGCACCCTTGCCGCTTGGTATGGCGCGAACATGGTGAGCGTCGCCGCCCTCTGCTGCGTCGTGGCCTTCATCCTTGGCCTACTCTAAATCCTGCCCGATACGAAAGGGTCCCACCCTTTCGTATCGAGTAACCGCTCCTACAGGAAATCGACCACGTCGAGGAAGCCATCACGATCGGCCTCTGCCAGCGCACGCACGTCTTCGAGGCTCGAGGTCCCGGCATAGTCGGAGTCGCGCATCAGCATCCCCAGCTCTATGACGGCCGCCTGGAAGCGCCAGTCGTCGCCGGGATCCGCCTGCCAGGCGCCCTCGTCCACGACCGTCGTCTGCTCGTGTACCTGGTCGTCGTCAAAGGCGTGGTAGCGCACGGTCGCCGTCAGCCACTCGTCCGAACCCGTCGCCACGCCCTCCTGGTACTTGAGGTCACCCACGCCAAGCTCGAAGTCAGATCCTGCCCGCACGATCTCGTAGGCCACGGTAAACTGCGCGCCCGGCCCCACGTCGCCGGCGTCCACGGAATCGTCGCGGAAGTCCTCGTCAGCCATCTCGCGGTTCTCGTATCCAATGAGCCTGTAGGCCTTGACCTGTGCCGGATTGAACTCCACCTGCACCTTGACGTCATCGGCAAAGGGGACGAGGTTTGCGCTCAGGCGCTCGCCAAACACGCGCTCCGCCTCCTCCTTGCAGTCGATGTAGTGATACGCGCCATTGCCATCGTCTGCCAGGGTCTCCATCTTGGTGTCCTTGTAGTTGCCCGAGCCAAAGCCCAGCACTGAGAGATACACGCCCGTCTCGCGCTTCTTGCTCACGTAGTCATGCAGGTCGGATTCGCTGGTCATGCCCACGTTGAGGTCTCCGTCCGAGGCCATGACGATGCGGTTCACCCCGCCCTCGATGAAGTTGCGCTCGGCCACTTCGTAGGCCAGCTCAAGACCGCGCTCGCCATTGGTCGACCCATCCGCATGCAGCCGGTTGATGGCGCGCATGATCTTGCGCTCCTGGTCGCCCTGGACGCCATCCAGCACCAGCTCCTCGCCGCTCGCATAGGTCACGATCGACACGCGGTCCTTGGCGTCAAGCTGCTTGACGAGCGTCCCAAACGAATCCTTGAGCAGGCCAAGCTTGTCGGAAGAATCCATCGAACCAGAGACGTCGATAAGAAACACCAGGTTGCGGCCCTTATCTGTGGCCACATCCTCCGGGGCGGTCGCAAACCCCAGGGTCAGGAGCTCGGTCTTGTCGTTCCAGGGGCAGGCGCCCAGGTGCGTGGTCACCGAGAAGCGCTCATCACCCTTCGGCGCGGCGTAGTCATAACCAAAGTAGTTGAGCATCTCCTCGATGCGCACCGCCCCGGCAGGGATGACGGAGTCGTCATAGGAGGTCCATTCGTCTTCCACGGTCTCGATATCGGAACCCTCCCCCAACCCCGCGACGCGATAGCCATCGCGAACCATGCGTCGCAGGTTGCACCAGCTTGCCGTGTCGACGTCTGCCGAGACCGTCGAAAGCGGCTGGGTTGCCACGGCTATGAAGCCACCCTCGTGAACGGCGGCGTACTCCTCGGTGTTGAAGCTCTCATACCAACCCGTGTCCGTGTAGGACACCTCGCCGACGCACGATTCGGACACGGCGTAGGCGCCGTCGGGTGCGTAGGTCTCGCATTCGGTGGGAGCCGTCAGCTTTGCGTCTTCCCTTTCCGTCGCTGTGTTGTTCTGTCCGCACGCCGCCAGTGGCGCCGTCGCCATGATGCCGGCAAGCACGAGTGCCACCGCGCGATACCTAAAGCTTGTTGCCTTGAACATGGAAAACCTCCTTCGTCGTGCCCCTCTGACATAGACACGACGAAGGAGGTGGAGGTGTCGGCTCTTCATCCCTTTTTCACAGATGGGTGCGAGGGACGTAGCCCCCTTTCCGGCTACTCGACGATGCGTACGGCGAAGCAGGACCCATCCTGCACATAGCGCACCACGTACAGCCCATCATCGCTCACGGGCAGCAGGTAGACCCAGCACCGAACCGAGTCCAACCCGTCCTCGGAAAACGCGTCTGCATCCCCCTTGAAGCCTTCGACCCACTCATCCCCGATGATGACGGGCTCCCCCAGGTGCTTCTCGATCGTGAGCACCTCGCCCGTGCGCAGGCGGATCTCGGGATATCCGACGGCAAGGTCGTACGAGGGGTCCTCGTGCACGTCAAACGCGCCGCCCGACTGCTCAAAGGTCTCCAGCTCGGCGGGTGGCTCCAGGGCTCCTCCCGCGTCAGGTGTGTCGGAGAGAGAATCGCTGGGAGCCTCTTCCGCAGAAAACGCCACGGGAACGGCTTCTGAGGCCTCCTCTTCGACGCTGTCGGCCTCGCTTCCTGCCGACGCGACCTTCTCCTGGACGGAGTCTACCGCCTGATAGCTCGTCCCGTTGATGCGGCTCGCCACGCTCACCCCCAGGACGGCAAGGACGACTGATGCCGCAACCGCAAGGCCGAGGGTGCGAAGACGCCTGGGCCCCTTCCTCTTTCCTCCCTCCAGAACGCTCAGGACTTCAGCCACAGGCTGGTCAGTCATGCCCACCTTGTCGATGTGGCTGTTAAGCTCGACCGTCTCGACGGCTTCTGGGCGAGCGGCGTCGCGCGCCCTCTGCGCGGCAAGGAGGTTTGCGAGCATGCGGTCCTGCGCCTCCTCGCTCGGTCCCGCCGAGTCGAGCGCGGCATGCAGCCTCTCGTAGATCTCCTGATCAAAGCCGTCCTCATCAACGTCGTCGTATGGCAGGCCCTGACCTGTCAGATCGTCTTCCCTCATGCTCTATCACCTCCCAACGCCTTCTTCAGCAGCAACCGTGCATCCCTCAACCTGTTGCGCACCGTCGAGGGCGGCGCACCTAGGTGGCGTGCGATGTCGTCGGTCTTCCAGCCCTCGTAGTAGTGCAGGAAGACGACCTCCCGGTACTTTTCGGGCAGCTCGCGCACCGCCTTCAGCACCGCGTCCCCGTCGTCATGCTCGACCGCCCTTGCCGGATCGATGCCCACGCCGCCTTCCTGGTCGGCCGCAGGCTCCAAGGCATCGTCGCTCAGGGGGACCACCCGCGTGCGCGCAGCGCTCTTGAGCACGTCCTTGCACACGTTTGCCGCCACGACCAGCAGCCAGGCGCGCTCATGGTCCTCGTCCTCAAAGCTGCGCGGATGGTCAATCAGGCGCATGAACGTTGCCTGGGTGGCATCCTCTGCCTCCGCGTCCGATCCAAGGTATGAGTAGCAGAGCCGCCACACCGTCTTGACATGCCGCCGGAAGATGCCCTCTATGTCTACGAGAACGGACGACACGTGCCCTCCTTCTGCCCCTCACACGAGCGAGGGGCTCCCTTTGTCGCCCCTATCCCCACTGGTCCACGCGAACGACATAGTTGTCGGAGTCAAAGGTCACCTCGTGCGTCACCTCGTAGGTCTGCTCCGTCCACCCAGCTTGGCCACTCTGCGTGCCCGCCATGGTGGCAACGACGGTGTAGGTGTCACCATCATGGCCGGTGACCTGTGCGTCCTTGACGATGGTCGCCGCATCGATGAAGCCCGGCCCCTCGTACTGGTCACGCTTCATGAAGTCGGCGTAGAGCTGGGAGTCGGGCCGCACGAAGGCGATGGTCTGCTCAAACCAGTCGTCGATGCTCGACACCACCGTGTCGTCGGCCGGATCGACGTTCGTGGTCGTTCCCCACGTGCGCACGAAGTCCTCGGCAATGTCACTGCGCTCCAGGATGGCAGACTGCTCCTCGGTCTCGCCCTCGAAGTCGGGACCTCCCGCAAGCACGTCTTCCTCGGCTGACGCATCCCCCGCCTCGTCCTCTACGTCGGCAGGCTCCACGGCAGGAGGCTCTGTCACAGGCGCCTCATCCTTGCGCGCACAGCTAGCCATACCACCGATAAAGAGGGCTACCAGCACCGCCATGACGGTGGAGAGCAGCTTCTTTTCCATAGGACACACCCCTTTCTTGAGTTGCCTGCCATCCACCTCGTCACTTCACGGCAAACGCACGCATGACGTCGCCTGCGATGCGCCAGGGAAGCGGACGCAGCTCGCGATCTGCCACATGGATGAGCTCGCGGATGGGAATGCCCTGCGGACAGTGTGACTCGCACGTTCCGCACTTGACGCATTGGCGCGCAAACGCCTTCTCGCGCCTAAGCGATACCGCCTGCCAGTATTCCTTGCGCCCCTCGTTCTTGCCTTCCGTGTACATCTGGTTCCAGCAGCGGAAGAGAGCAGGAATGTCCACGCCCTTGGGGCAGGGCATGCAGTAGCCGCACCCCGTGCAGCCCACCTTGACGCGCTCGTTGATGGCCTTGCAGACGTCCTTCACCAGCGCGAAGTCGTCCTCTGTCCAAGTGTTGGACTCCACCTCGCTCGCTACGCGGCAGTTCTCCTCAACCATCTCCAGGGAGTTCATGCCGCTGAGGACAACGGTCACCTCAGGCTGGTCCCAGAGCCACCTGAAGGCCATCTCTGCCGCAGACCACCCATGTGCGTTTGCGGCAATCAGCTCGCGTCCCTTCTCAGGCATCAGGTCCACAAGCTTGCCTCCGCGCAGGGGCTCCATGATGATGACGGGAATGCCCCTTTCCGCCGCCGACATGAGCCCCGCTCGTCCTGCCTGCGCATGCTCGTCCAGGTAGTTGTATTGGATCTGGCAGAAGTCCCAGTCATAGGCATGCAGAACCCTGAGGAAGCCCTCGGTGTCGCCGTGGTACGAAAAGCCGATCTGCCCGATGGCGCCAGACTCCTTCTTGGCCGCTATCCACTCCTCGATGCCCAAGCGCTGCAGCTTTTCCCACTGGGAGACATCCGTGATCATGTGCATGAGGTAGTAGTCCACATGGTCGGTCTGCAGCCTGCTCAGCTCCTCGTCAAAGAAGCGGTCGATCATGCCCGCGGTCTTCACCAGGTACTGTGGCAGCTTCGTGGCAATGCGCACCTGGTCGCGTTTGCCATTGCGCGAAAGCACCGTGCCCAGCAGCTCCTCGGATCCTGGGTAGAGGTAGGCCGTGTCAAAGTAGTTCACGCCCAGGTCGATGGCGCGAAGGATCTCCGCCTCGGCCTTGTCGTAGTCGATGTCTCTGCCCTTCCGCGTAAAGCGCATGCAGCCAAATCCCAAGATGGAAACGGCGTTTCCCTGCCGGTCCTTGCGGTATTGCATGCTTTCCCTCCAAGTGATTCCCCATCGATGTGCCCCGGGCATGCGGCCCGAGCCCCAAACAAGACGGTGCCGAGCGCTCACGCCACCCGGCACCGTACACCTTCTGCCAAAGAGGGTCGAGCTTACTCCTCTTCTTGCTCGACCTCTGCGTCCGGAGCGTTCTTGCGGACGCTCTCGATGCCGTTCAGGCAGCTCTTGAGGGCGGTGTAGCCCTCAGAATGAGCAATGTTCTGCCCATTCTTTGCCAGCAGGCGGAAGCGGAACTCCCCTGCCTTGTCCTGGTAGATCTGGAACTTGGGGCACTTCTCCTCGGCAAAGTCCTCCTTGGTCTGGTCCTCAACGGCGGCGACCGGCGCATTGACGCGTACGCTCTCGATGCCCTGCAGGCAGTAACGCCGCGCCTTGTACGTCTGCGACGTGGCAATCACCTGGCCATTGCTGGCCACAAGGTTGAAGCGAGAGCCCTTTTCGGTTGACCTGACGACGAACTTTCCCATGATGATGCCTCCTTTGTCGTGACGCCCCATGTTGCGCCCATTGTACGGCGCAGTGCGCGGCAGCAAGGCAACCTGTTCTCAGACTATCCGCCAAACGGAAAAGAGCACGAGGTAGACGGGTTGTCTAGAACATCTCCAAGTAGCGGACGCAGCCAAGCGCCCTAAGCTCCTCGGCCAAGCCCTCCTTCTCCCCCAGGTGCGCTGTGGTGGCGCAGAGCTGGACGATGGCGGTACCCACGGGGCTCTTAGATACGTGCAGGTCGCTGAAGTGCACGTTATGCGCGTGCAGAACGTCAAGAAGTTGGGGCACCTCGTCGTATCCCGTGAGTTCCGCATAGAGGTCAAAGCCACGGGAGATGCGGCTGATGTAGGCATCGACCCTGCCGAGCACGGCAAACACGACCAGGATGATCACGGAGGCGAGCAGGCCCACCTCGAGCCAGCCCGTGCCGCAGGCGAGGCCGATGACCGCGGTGGACCAGAGCCCCGCCGCGGTGGTTAGGCCATGCAACGATCCGTTTCCCCTGGTCATGAGGGTTGCGGCACAGAGGAAGCCCACGCCGGTGACCACATTGGCCGCAATGCGCGTGGCGTCGGTGGTAACGCCTTCCCTCCCCAAGATGATGCACTCCGATACGATCATGCACAGCGCCGCCCCCAGACACACCAGCACGTGCGTCTTGAGGCCCGCCTTCTTGTTGCGCATCTCGCGGTCAAGGCCCACCATGGCGCCACAGATGAGGGCACCTATCAGGCGTAATGCGATTGCCCCAAAGCTGAAGGTACGAAGTCCCGCAAAGAGCTCCATGGTCGTCTCCCTCCTCTGCCTCTGAACCCAGCTTAGCAGGGAAACCTGGCAACCTCATACAAAAGCTGGCTCTTTCGTGCCAGGCGGGGCATGTCGGGGGCACCAAGAGGTCCCAGGAAGGGGCTCCTGGCGTTGACTCGGTCGTAGGAGAGAAGGGCGACTCAAGATAGAAAGGCACGCGACGCATATTATCGGCGCGAAGGAATGGAGCTTCCGGCAAAGGCCGACGAGTAGTCTGCAAATCCGCAACGGCAGGTACAGCGAGCGCCGTGGCAAAGCGTTATCAACCACTCATTGGCTTGCACGGTCACAACCGCAGGCCTTCGGCCAGGATGCGCGCCGCACAGGCGCAGAGCTCGGGACAGGGGCGCTTTTTGTAGTAGGCGTCCGTTCGCCGCTCAGGCACGGGCTCGCTCGGACCAGAGCCCAAGCCCAGCAGCTCACGGCAAACAAGGGAGCCGTTCTCTTCCCTGAACGATCCGGCAAGGTCCTGCACCTCTTGGTACAGCTCCTTCTTTGCCTCGTATGCCTTGGGGTCGTCATAGCCCTCGACCAGCCCCAGCACAAGCAGCATTCCCGAGACCGTGCCGCACACTTCGCGCAGGCGCCCCATGCCCCCGCCAAACGGCGACGCCATGCGTGCGGCAACCTGCGGGTCAACGCCCCGTGCCTCCAGCACGTCGTCAAACGCCCTGACCACCGACTGGGCGCAGTTGTATCCCTTGAGGAAGTTCTGCCGCGCGAGCTCTCCGCGCTCCACAGCATCCATGCCTATCCTTCCCTGCCAGACTGAGCGGCCGACCAGGCTCCCTTTAGTTTGCGTATTCCTTGCACCGGGTGCAGTAAAGCCTGACGAGCTGCGAGTGACCGATGATGCGCTTAACCAACTTGTCCGACTGGCCGCAACGCGGACAGGTGATGTTGCTGCCATACGAGCCGCCAGCAACGTCCTCGAGGCTTCCGTCCTGAAGCGGCTGCTCGACAATCTCCTCGTCCTTGAAGTCATTCTCGCACATAATCCACTCCTTCCGGCTGCCACTCCCTCTTTGAGAACGTGAGCTAACCTAACGCCACGTCCAAAACCATCATCAGCACGAAGCCCACAGAGAAGGCGATGGTGCCCACGTTGGTGTGCTCGCCCTCGCTCATCTCGGGAATGAGTTCCTCGACCACCACATACATCATAGCGCCCGCCGCAAAGGCCAAGAGATACGGGAGCACGGGCACCACGAGCGACGCCGCCAGGATCGTGATGATCGCCGCCACGGGTTCGACGACGCCGGAGAGGACGCCGTACCAGAACGTCTTTGCCTTGCTCATGCCCTCGGCACGCAGCGGCATCGAAACGATGGCGCCCTCCGGGAAGTTCTGGATGGCAATGCCAAGCGCAAGGGCAAGAGCCGCCGTCTGGCTCACGGTCTGACCACCATGGAGCCAGCCTGCATACACCACGCCCACGGCCATCCCTTCGGGGATGTTGTGGAGCGTGACGGCAAGCACGAGCTTGGTGGTCCGCCGAAGGCCCGTCTTGGGTCCCTCATCCTGCAGGTCCATGTGGGTGTGCGGGGTCACCTCGTCGAGCAGGAGCAGAAAGCCAATGCCCACCATGAAGCCCACGGCAGCGGGCACAAACGAGAGCCTTCCCAGGTGCTCGCTGGCATCCAGCGCAGGCTGGAGCAGGCTC
>CADBRX010000128.1 GCA_902797175.1 uncultured Coriobacteriaceae bacterium
CATCATGGAGGCCGCGCGCGACCTCATGACCGAGCGCGGCTCGACGGACTTTCAGATGAGCGAGGTCGCCCAGCGCTGCGGCATCTCCAAGGGTGCGCTCTACTACTACTTTGCCGACCGCGACGAGCTGGCCGACGCCGTGCTTGACGAGGTCCTGGACGACACCGTGGACGCCATCGAGCGCATCGCGCGCGAGGCGTCGTCCGCCCGCGAGGCCATAGACGGCCTCTGCGCCGAGATGGCGCGGCGCTTTGAGGCAGGAAGCCCGCTTGCCCTGGCAACCACGAACGAGCTTGCCCATGCCCACGGCAACGTGCTCTCCGCCGCCACCGAGCGGCTCGACCGCATCGTGCGGGTCGTGGAGGGGCAGATCGAGCGGGCGAGGGAAGAGGGCATCGTGCGCGAGGACGCGGACGCCTCCCTTGTCGCCACGTTCGTGGTGGGCGGATTCCTCCTGACCTCCCTTGCCTCCGCGAACGGGATGGCCTTTCCCGAAAAGGAGGACCTCGCCTCGGCGCTGGTCGACCTCTCGCTTCGCGGCGCCGGACCGCGCTGACCTCCGAGGTTTCTTGCATGCAGCCCTATTCGTTACTCTTCGCGCTCTTTGTCGCCGCCCTTTGGGTCGCCCATCGCCTGGTGGGAAGCGGCAGCCACAGGGACGGCCAATGGGTGGTCCGCCTTGTGGGGAGCCTTGCCTTCTATGCCTGGGTGGACTTAAGGAGCCTCGGCTTCCTTCTGGTGACGAGCCTTTCCACCTGGTATGCCGCACGCACGCTGGGGACCCTTGACGAGCGGGGTGCCCAAAGCGCTGCTGCGGCCTCCTCTCGCGCGGAGAAGAAGGAGATCCGCCAAGCGTTCAAGCGGCGCAGGTGGCACGTGGTGCTTGCGTGCCTTGTGGCAAACTTTGGCATCCTGGGCTACCTCAAGTACTGGAACGTCATCCTGGGCTACCTGGGCCAGGACGAGGGGCCGCTCGCCTCGCGCCTGCTGCTGCCGCTTGGCATCTCGTTCTACACGTTCACGGCGCTGGGCTACCTCATCGACGTCTACAACGGCAAGGCTGCGCCGGAGGGCAGCTATGCCCGCTTCCTGCTGTTTGTGAGCTGGTTTCCGCAGCTGCTGCAGGGCCCCATCAACCAGTGGCAGCAGACGGGGGAGAGGCTTTGCGCCTACCACGCGCCTGACGGCATGCGCACGCGCCGGGCGCTTTTGCTGGTGCTGTACGGGGCCCTCAAGAAGTACGCGCTGGCTGACGTGCTCGTGGGCGTCATCTCGAGCTGCCTTGACCACATAGACTACAGCACGCCTGGCGCCGTGGTCGTGCTGGGCATCGTCTTGTACTCCCTCCAGCAGTATGGCGACTTCTCGGGCGGCATAGACATGGTGGAGGGCGTGTCGGAGCTCTTTGGCGTGCCGATGGCGCAGAACTTCAGGCAGCCGTACTTCTCCACCTCGCTTGCCGAGTTCTGGCGGCGCTGGCACATGTCGCTCGGCGCGTGGATGCGCACGTACGTGTTCTATCCGCTGGCCATGCGCCCCTCGATGATGCGGCTCAACAAGTGGGGCGTGGCGCACCTGGGCAAGACGGTGGGAAGGACGCTTTCTGCCTGCATCGCAAACATCGTGGTGTTCCTGCTGGTCGGCCTCTGGCACGGGGCGCAGGCGCACTACCTCCTGTGGGGCCTGTACAACGGCGTGGTGATCGCCCTTTCGGACCTCATGAGGCCGCTCTTTGACCGGGCTCGCGCCGCCCTGCGCATCGACGCAGACAGCGTCCCCTGGCGAGCCTGGGGCATCGTCCGGACCTTTGCCATCGTCAACGCAGGCCGCTACTTTGACCGCCTGACGGACGTCTCGACGATGGGCCTCGCCTTCCGCAACACGCTTCTCAACTTCCAGCCCTCGGGCGTGGGCCCGTGGCTCACGGTGCTCTACCCAACGGTGTACCTCAAGTTTGCGCTGGGCTTTGCCGGCGCGGCGCTTCTGATCGTGTTTGTGGTGGACGTGCTGCTGGAACTTGGCGTCGACGTGCGGGGCGTGGTCCTCTCGCTGCCCATCGTCATGCGCAGCGCCGTGTATGTGGGCCTGGGCGCATTGGTGGCCTTCTCGTTTGCCGCCGCGGTGTCGGGAGGAGGGTTCTTGTATGCCAACTTCTGACGTCGCGCAGGGCGCGGAGGCCGCCGCGCGGGAGCGCACGAGGCGCGTCACGCTCACGGTGCTCTTTTTGGTCGCGCTCGTCTCGTGGGTGGTCATCGCCAACAGCGTGCTGACGCTCATGCTCGTGCCGTATGGGTCAAAGAGCGAGATCGCCTGGACGGACTACGCGGGCCAAGACGAGCTCGACTGCGTCATCGTGGGAACGTCCACCGCCATGAGCGGCATCGACCCCACCGTCGTCGACCGGCGCCTGGGGGCGCACAGCTTCAACCTC
>CADBRX010000129.1 GCA_902797175.1 uncultured Coriobacteriaceae bacterium
GAACCTCTTCGCCACCATGGAGGACGCCGAGGTCAAGGAGCTCAACCTCATCATCAAGGCCGACGTCATGGGCTCCATCGAGGCCCTCAAGGACTCGCTGGAGAAGATGGACCAGTCCGAGGTGCGCATCAACGTGATCCACTCCGCGGTCGGCGCCATCAACGAGACCGACGTCACGCTGGCAGACGCCTCCAACGCCATCATCATCGGCTTTGGCGTGCGCCCCGACTCCAAGGCCCGTGCTGACTCCGAGCACAAGGGAGTCGAGATTCGTACCTACGACGTCATCTACAAGGCGATGGAAGACATCGACGCGGCGCGCATCGGCATGCTCAAGCCCACCGAGGTCGAGGTGCAGACCGGCATCGCGACGGTCCTCGACACCTTCAAGGTACCCAAGGTCGGCATCGCGGCTGGCGTGCGCGTCGAGGAGGGCGAGATTGCCTCCTCCGACTCGGTGCGCCTCGTCCGCGACGGCATCGTCGTCTACAACGGAAAGATCGCGTCGCTTCGCCACTACAAGGACGACGTCAAGAGCCTGCGTGGCGGCATGGAGGGCGGCATTGGCCTGGAGAACTTCCAGGACATCCATCCGGGAGACCAGATCGAGGCCTACCGCATCGACCAGATTGCGCGTACCGAGTAGGGGAGCGGCATGAAGCAGAACCAGAACTCGCGCCGCATCAATCAGATGGCACGCGAGAAGCTCGGCTATATCTTGCTCTTCGAGGTGTCCGACCCTGACCTCGCGCTCGTGACCCTCACGGGCGTGGAGGTCAGCGTCGACAAGTCGGTCCTTCGCGCGTATGTGAGCTGCGAGGCATCCCGCTATGACGAGGTGCGCGCGGCGCTCAAGCGCGCGAAGGGTCGCATCAGGTCCCTTTTGGGACATGCCCTTGGCTGGAGGGTGACACCTGAGCTCATCTTTGAGATTGACACCACGGCCGATGAGGCGGAGCGCATCGCCCAGGCACTCGAGGACGTGCCTCCGACCATCGGGGTCGAAAAGGATGAGTTTGGCTATCCCGTCACCCATGACGAAGTCGATACAGAAGAAGAGTAGTGGGAGTTGCCATGCTTTCGCATACCGAGGCCTGCGCTGACGCTTTCGATGGCATAGCGAGACTCATTGAGTCTGCGACACGCATCGCGCTCTGTGCCCATGTGAACTCCGACGGAGATGCCTTGGGCTCCGAGCTGGCGCTGGCGCAGATCATCGCCGCACGCTGGCCAGGCAAGGAGGTTACCTGCCTTCTGGCCGACAAGACGGTTCCGCGCATCTATCGCTTCTTGCCCGGGGCAGACGCCTTTGTCCCCGGCGATGCGTATGATGGCTCGCCCGACCTCTTCATCAGCGTCGACCTCTCCCAGGCTTCCCGCCTGGGTAGTGGCGAGCAGGTTCGCGCGCGGGCCGCAAAGACGGCGATTCTCGACCACCATCCTTGTGAGGACCCTGATGCGGACGCATACGTCGTCCGTCCGGATGCGGCGGCCGCCGGGGTCATCGTCACGGAGTTTGCCCAGCACCTTGGGGTGGCCGTCACGCCGGACATGGCCCAGAACCTCTTCTGTGCCATCGCGACCGACACGGGCCGCTTCCAGTATCAGAACTCTGACGCCGAGGCGTTTGAGATCGCAAGCTACCTCGTGAGCTGCGGCGCCTCTCCTTCCGACGTGTCACTCAATGTCTACCAGAGCTTCAACCTTTCGTTCCTTCACCTCAAGTCGGCGGTCATGGGGCGCATCACGACCTTTGAGCACGGCAAGATCGCCTACAGCTACTCCACGCAGGCAGACCTTGCGCGCACGGGTGCAAGCCTTGACGAGAGCGATGGGCTGGTGGACGTCGTCCGAAGCGTCGCGGGCTCCGAGGTCGCGCTCTTCTTGAAGGAGGTCCCCGGTGGCAAGGTGAGGGGAAACCTTCGGTCCAAGTCCGGACGGGACATCTCGGGAGTCGCGCGCGAGCTGGGTGGCGGAGGACACAAGGCCGCCTCGGGCTTCACCATTGAGGGAACGGTGGATGACGCGCTGTCCCTCGCGCTGCCCTTGCTCCAGAGGCTGTTCAGGGATGATGCCCCACAGGGATGCGATGCTACGTGAGGCGCGGCGACAGTGGCATCAACTGCCTCCTCGCCATTGACAAGCCCGCAGGTCCCTCGAGCCACGATGTGGTGGGACGGGTGCGCCGAGCCTTGGGGGAAAGAAGGGTCGGCCATGCCGGCACCCTCGACCCCGCCGCCTCTGGCGTGCTTGTCGTGGGCGTTGGCCAGGGAACGAGGCTCCTTGGCATGCTCACGCTTGACGAGAAGGCCTATGAGGCCCGTATCTCGTTTGGGTGCGAGACCTCCACAGACGATGCCGAGGGCGACGTCACGATCACCAGAGACGTTCCCGACCGCCTCCGTGACGCGACCTTTGCCACGAAGGCGGTCTCTGATCTCGTGGGAGAGCTTGACCAGGTGCCGCCTGCCTATTCCGCCATCTCCGTCAACGGACGTCGCTCCTACGAGCGCGCGAGATCGGGAGAGGTCGTGGAGCTCGAGGCCCGTCGGGTGCGCATCCTGGAGGCGCGGCTCCTTGACCTTGAGGTTGAGGGTGACGGTACGCCCGTCTGGCATGTCTACCTCCACGTCTCCAAGGGCACCTATGTGCGCAGCATCGCCCGTGACCTGGGACGCTCGCTGGGGAGCGCCGCCCACCTTGCATGGTTGCGGCGCGTCTCTTCCGGTGCCATAGGGCTCGAGGGTTGCCTCCTTCTTGACGAGCTCGAATCGCGGGGGGCATCGCTCATCCCCGCGCGATGCCTCGACCCCATCGCCGCCCTCGGCTTTCCCTTCCGTTCGCTCTCGGCCGACGAGGCGGCGGACGTCGCCTGTGGCAGAAGGATTGACGCGGGGCTCTGCGTCTGTCCCGACGGCACCATACGCGAGCCACGAAAAGACGAGCTCGTCTCGCTCCTGAGGGATGGCCTGCTCGTGGGGGTGTGGCGCCGCATGGGCGACGAGCTTCGCTGCGAGTCCAACTTCTCCGCAGGCATCGTGGGGACGGGTGGTGTCTCATGAGCGTGCTCCTGTCCCCTGAGGTCATGGCCTCGCTTGTGGCGACGCAGGACCTCACGCCACGTGGCTACGCCTGGAAGGAGGGGCCCTTTGGCTCTCGCTGCCTCCTCTCCTCCTGTGTGGAACTTGGCCCAGACCGCGAGGCGGTGCTTGCCATCGGCGCCTTCGACGGATTCCACCTCGGCCACCGCCACCTCATGGACGCAGCGAGGGCGGAGGCGAGGCGGCGGGGGTCCCTCTGCCTTGCGGTCATGTTCGACCCTGACCCTGACGAGCTCTTCCTGGGAGACCGAGCCCCCCGTCGGCTCCTGACATGCGAGGATCGCGCACGCATCATCGCCTCGACGGGCGTTGACGGCGTTGTCATGCTGCGCTTCGACGAGCGCCTGTCCTCCATGGAGCCCCTCGCCTTCGTCGATAACATCCTCTGTGGCCTCTGCCGTCCCACCTGCGTGCATGTGGGCAGCAACTTCCGCTTTGGGCATCGGGGCTCGGGCGATCAGGGGACGCTTCGGTCCTATGGCGTCTCGAGGGGCTTCGAGGTCGTGGTCCACGAGCTGCTGGAGCTGGACGGAGGCACCGTGTCCTCAACGCGCATCAGGTCCCTCCTTGCGCAGAGCGATGGCCTTGGCGAGGCAAACCAGCTCTTGGGCCACCTTCACTTTTTGAGGGGCGTCGTGGAGCATGGCAGGGGAGAGGGCACGTCGTTTGGGTTTCCCACCGCAAACGTGCGCTTTCCGGCGCTTTCGTGCATGCCCGCGCAGGGCGTCTACGCGGGATTCGTCACGATCGGCAACTCCGCCTGGCCAGCCGCCATCAACGTGGGGGCACCGCCGACGTTCTCCTCGGCTGACGAGCTCTTCTGCGAGGCCAACCTCTTGGGCTTCTCGGGCAATGCCTATGGGGCCGACGTCAGCGTCACGTTTGACCATTGGCTTCGTGCCTCTCGCCCCTTTTCTTCGCTGGAAGAGCTGGAGCGCGTGGTCTTAGGCAACATAGATTGGGTACGAACCCATTTGGGCGAGGAGGAGATCGTGCTGGGAGGTGGCCGTTGATTACCGACGAGGACAAGGAACGGGTCCGTCAAGCCACCGACTTTCAGGCGCTCGTCTCCGAGACCGTCGTCTTGCGGCAGCGCGGCCATGACTTCTGGGGGTGCTGCCCCTTCCATCACGAGAAGAGCCCCTCGTTTCACATGAACCCCTCGACCGGCCTCTGGAACTGCTTTGGCTGCCATAAGGGAGGGGACGTCTTTGACTACGTGATGGCCCGCGAGAACCTCGACTTCATGGATGCCGTGCGCTACCTGGCCGATCGCGCGGGCATCGAGCTTTCCGAGGAGCAGGGCACGGCCCGCCGCGGCCCAAAGCGCAACCGCCTCATCGAGGCGCTGACCGAGGCCGAATCGTTCTACTCGACCATGCTGCTCCGCGGCAGGGGACAGGGAAACGACGCCGCCCGCCGCTACCTCTCCGGGCGCGGATTCGGCTCGGACGTCTGCAAGAGGTGGGGCCTTGGCTATGCCCCCGGTCGCGGCTCCCTCGTCGCCGACCTGCGCGGCAAGGGATTCTCCCCGCAAGAGATGATTTCGGCCGACCTGGCGCTGGACCGCTCGGGCCGCCTGTCTGACCGCTTCTTTGACCGGGTGATGTTTCCCATCCACGACGAGCAGGGCCGCTCGATCGGCTTTGGCGGCCGCGTGATGGGAGACGGCAAGCCAAAGTACCTCAACACGCGCGAGACGAACGTCTTCCACAAGTCGAAGCACCTCTTTGCCTTCGACCGTGCCAAGGAGACCATCACGGCTCGGGGCGTCGCGATGGTCGTCGAGGGCTATACGGACGTCATCGCCTTGCACGAGGCGGGCTACACCAATGCCGTCGCCGCCCTTGGTACCGCCCTCTCGCTTGACCACGTCAAGCTGCTCGAGCGGTTCGGCGCGAAGGTCATCATCTGCATGTTTGACGGTGATGCGGCTGGCCAGAAGGCCGCGGAGCTCTCCATCCAGCATCTGGACAAGACGAAGGCGGAGATGCGCTGCGTGGTCCTGCCCGACAACCAGGACCCTGCGGAGTTCCTGGCCGCCCACGGCGCCGAGGCGCTCCAACCCATCCTGCGCGAGGCCGAGCCCCTCATGTCATTTGTCTTTGACAAGAAGCTCGGCTCCTACGACCTCTCCGTCCCGGGCCAGCGCGTTGCCGCATTGAACGACCTCGCGGCCGTCCTTGCGCCGCTTAGGGGCTCTGTCCTGCTCGATAGCTACGTGACGCAGCTTGCGGGCCGGCTGGGTACGGATGTCGAGGCCACGAGGCGTGCCGTCTATAGCGCGAAGGCGCCCGCCACCCCAAGCCGCCCCAGTGCGGACGAGCAGGCCGTCGAGCAGCGCAAGCCCCCGGTGGTCGAACAGAGCCCCGCATATGGCTACGAGGTGCTCTCGCAAGACGACAGGGCGCTTCTGGTCGTGGAGCGGGAGCTCCTGGCCGTCCTTGCCACCAATCCCGATGCCGTCAGGCCCTACGGTGACCGCATCGCCGGCTTTACGTGGGCGGACTCTCGGCATGAGGTGATGGCGTGGGCCATGCTCGCCACCCCTGCGGGCTCTACGCCCGCGCAGGTGGTCGCCGCTGCCACCGAGGTCGTGCCCGACGCCCCCCGCATCCTCTCGGGAGGGCGGCTGGCGCAGGTCGAGCACATGACGGTCGCAGACAAGGTCTCCTTCCTGCTTGACACCGTGGAGCTCCATTCGACGCGCAGGAAGGTCAGGCAGATCAAGGCCCAGCTCGCCGCCATGTCGGAAGGCGTTCCGGGCCCTGACGCGCAGGACCTCTTCAGGCAGGCGACCGAATTGCAGAAACGTTGTAATGAGCTCTCACAAAAAGTGTCTTCCATGAATTAAATCTCGATTTTTGGGTAGAATCCATAGGTTTTACGACTCTTCGAAAGGATGCTTGTGGCTAACAAGAAGACTAAGGGCGAGGTCAAGCTCTCTGACGAGCTCGAAAAGATCGTGGATGACCTTGTAAAGAGCGCCTCAAAGGCAGGAAACGCTATCACCGAGGACGACATCCAGCTCGCCACTGCCGAAATCGACGTGGAGCCCGATGAGCTGTCAGACCTCTATGACGTGATTCGTGGCAAGGGAGTCGAGATCCAGAGCGCCGACGAAATGGCCGTGCCCCCTTCGTCCCCCGCCTCGCTTGACGACGAGGACGAGGAGTTCGACACGGTCGACGTTGACGATGACGACCTCGACGACGAGCTCGACGACGAGGACGATGACGACGAGGAGGAGTCCGAGGCCAGGGGCGAGGTGCGCGCCGCAAACGAGGTGCTGCGCTCCACGCCCAAGACCAAGACCCGCAAGCGTTCGAGCCGCGCCCGCGCGCGCCGCACGGATAGCTCCACCGTCATGCTCACCGGCGACCCGGTGCGCATGTACCTCAAGGAGATCGGCAAGGTCGACCTGCTCACGGCATCCGAGGAGGTCAACCTCGCCATGAAGATCCAGGCGGGCACCGAGGCCGCCGAGAAGCTCGAGGCCTTCGAGGCGGGCGAGATCGAGCTCAGCCGCGCCGAGCAGCGCCGCCTCATGCGCATCGAGCAGGTGGGTCTCGAGGCCAAGCAGGCGCTCATCAGCGCCAACCTGCGCCTCACGGTCTCTATCGCCAAGCGCTACGTCGGCCGCGGCATGCTCTTCCTGGACCTCATCCAGGAGGGCAACCTCGGCCTCATCCGCGCGGTCGAGAAGTTCGACTACACCAAGGGCTTC
>CADBRX010000130.1 GCA_902797175.1 uncultured Coriobacteriaceae bacterium
AGGGTGATCGGGCGAAGCAGGCCCACCTTGATGCCCTTGGCGCGCGCGTCGCGCACGGCGGTGCGGGCGATGCGGCTGGCGGCGCCGAAGGCCACGACCACGATCTCGGCGTCGTCGCAGAACATGAGCTCCTGGCGCTGGTGCTTCTCCTTGATCTCGGCGTAGCGCTCGAAGCGCTCGAAGTTGGTCTGCTCGAGCTTCTCGGGCGAGAGGTAGAGCGAGTTGACCACGTTGTGCGGGCGCTCCATGTGGGTGCCAGTGGTGGCCCAGGGCTTGGCGGCGAGCGTCTCGGGGTCGCGCGCGGGCGGCAGCGTGACGGGCTCCATCATCTGGCCGATCATGCCGTCGGCCAAGATCATGGCCGGCGTGCGGTACTCGTCGGCGAGGTCGAAGGCGTCGTAGATGAGGTCGGCCATCTCCTGCACCGTGGAGGGCGCCAGGACGGGCATGTAGAAGTCGCCGTGGCCGAGGGCGCGGGTGGCCTGGAAGTAATCGGACTGCGACGGCTGGATGCCGCCGAGGCCTGGGCCGCCACGCTCGACGTTGACGATGACGCCGGGGCAGTCGGCGCCGGCCATGTAGGAGACGCCCTCACCCTTGAGGCTCACGCCGGGCGACGAGGACGACGTCATGACGCGGGCACCTGCGGCAGCCGCGCCGTAGACCATGTTGATGGCCGCGATCTCGGACTCTGCCTGCAGGAACGTGCCGCCGCACAGGGGCAGCTTCTTGGCCATGTAGGCGGCGAGCTCGGTCTGCGGCGTGATGGGGTAGCCAAAGAAGAAGCGGCAGCCGGCGCGCATGGCAGCCTCGGCCAGCACCTCGTTGCCCTTCATCAGGACGCGCTCTTGGGTCTCTGCCATTTACACCACCACCGTAATCGCGACGTCGGGACAGGTGATGAAGCACGAGGAGCACCCGATGCAGTTGTCGGGGTCCACCAGCTTCGCGGGGTGGTAGCCCTTGGGCGTGATGCGCTCCTGGTCAAGAGCGAGCACCCCCTTCGGGCAGGCGTCAACGCACAGGCCACAGCCTTTGCAGAAGACGTCATCGACGATGATTCGTGCCATGTGGCTCCTTTCCTCTCCTCCCCCGGGCCCAACCGATACGAAAGGGTGGGACCCTTTCGTATCAAGGGGTGGGACCCTTTTGTGCTGTGATTAGTCCCAGGGTGTGCGTACCAATCTAGGCATCAGCAGCAGGGGCTCGGCATCTGGCTCGCCCTCTGTTAACGCCAAGGTTACACGGTTGATGTCCATCTCGCCCGCGGCGACCTGAGGCACCACTGTGGCCTCCAGCGGAAGACCACAGAGACGCGCGACCTCGCGCGCGAAGGCACGGCCATGGCGCACGTGGTCAAGCGTCGTCTCGTCACCCAGGTTGGAGGTGTTCAGGACGGCATGCGCGCGCAGGTGGGCGTGGTCCTCGATGTCGGGCAGCATGGCCGCGGCGTCGGCGGGCGCCTGGGTGAGCGCCCGGTAGGCCGAGACCACGTAGAGCACGCGCGCGTCGGCGGCGGCGAGCTTGCCCGCCCAACGGCCGATGGTCGTGGCGCCGTCATCGTCTCCGCCCACGTCGAGGATGAGGCGCGCGTCGGGGTCCGCCGCCGCCTGCTGGATGGCGACGTCAAGCTCGCCCGAAAGGCTCGGCGTGTCGAGCGTGGTGCGGGCCATGACCGGCGCGATGAGACGGACGCCGGCATCCGCCAGCAGCTCGGGATAGTCGCTGGAGCGGAAGTACGGGTTGACGACGTCCAGGTCGGCGAGGGTGACGGCATGGCCGGCGGCGGCCTCGGCAAGCGCCAGGTTCAGCGCGACGTTGGTCTTTCCCGTCCCCGCATGCCCCACCAGCACGGTGATCTGCTGCATCTCTCGCCTCCTCTCTCTGGGCGATACGAAAGGGTCCCACCCCTACGTATCGATACGAAAGGGTCCCACCCTTTCGTATCGGTTATGCGGCGCTGCTCTTCTCCTGGTCGCGCTTGCGAATCTCGGCGCGGCGAATCTTGCCCGAGAAGGTCTGCGGCAGCGCGTCCACAAACTCGACCACGCGCGGGTACTTGTACGGCGCGGTCTGCTCGCGGGCCCACACCTGCAGCTCCTTGATCAGCTCGGGCGTGCCCTCGTAGCCGTTCTCCAGCACGATCGTGGCCTTGACGGCAAAGCCTCGCAGCGCGTCCGGCACGCCGGTCACCGCGCACTCGCGCACGGCGGCATGACGCAGCAGCGCGCTTTCCACCTCAAACGGCGAGATGCGATACCCCGAGCTCTTGATCAGGTCGTCGTTGCGGCCGCAGTAGTACAGGTAGCCGCTCTCGTCGGAATAGGCCGTGTCGCCCGTGTGGTACCAACCGTCGGCAAAGACCTCTGCGGTCTTGTCCGCGGCCTTGAAGTACTCCACGATGATGCCTGCGGGGCGCGGATCGCAGCGGATGCAGATCTCGCCCTCCTCGCCCGGCTCGCAGACCTCGCCGTCGGGGCCGACCAGCGCAACGTCGGCAAACGGCACCGGCTTGCCCATCGAGCCAGGCCGCGGGTTCATGCCCAGCAGGTTGGCCACGATGACCGGGCCCTCCGTCTGGCCAAAGCCCTCGTAGATCTTGTGGCCGGTGTGCTCCAGCCAGAAGTCAAACTGGTCGGGCGGCAGGGCCTCGCCCGCGGTGGTAAAGCGCTTGATGGAGCTGAAGTCATAGCTGTCCACGTCCTCGCGGCTGAGCATGCGCCACATGGTGGGCGGGCAGCAGAAGGTGGTCAGGTGGTACTTCTGGATGAGCTCGAGGATCTCGTTTCCGTGGAAGCGGTCATAGTCGTACACCAGCTGGCAGCCCTCCATGAACCACTGGCCGTAGAACTTGCCCCAGGTGCACTTGGCCCAGCCCGTGTCGGCCACCGTCATGTGGCAGCCCTCGGGGTCGATGCCGTGCCAGTACTTGGCCGTGCATAGGTGAGCGGCCGCGTAGTCAAAGCTGTGGAGGGCCATCTTGGGCTCGCCCGAGGTGCCGGACGTGAAGTAGATGAGGAAGGGGTCGCTCGTGCGGTTGGAGATGCGGCCGAGCTGGTCGGACGCCACGCGCACGCCGCTGCCGAGGTCGATCCAGCCCTCGCGCTGGCACGGCGCGGCAAAGAGGCCCTCGGGGCCGGAGAGCGCGGGGCCAGAGAGCGCGGGGTCCGTGACCGTGCGCTCCGAGCTGGGGATGTCGGGCTGCGCGCCGTTGATCATGAAGAGCGGCATGTCGATGCCCAGCTGCGAGACGGCCTCGTCGATCTCGTCGGCGATGGTGCCCACCGCGTTGGTGACGATGGCCTTGAGCTCGGCCGCCTGAATGCGATACAAGATGTCGTGCGCCTTGAGCATGAACGTAGCCGGAACCACGACGGCGCCGATCTTGGACAGCGCCAGCGAGATGATCCAGAACGAGTAGTGCCGGCGCAGGATGACCATGACGCGGTCGCCACGCTTGATGCCCTGCGACAGGAAGAAGTTCGCGGCCTTGTTGGACCAGTAGGCGATGTCGGAGAAGCGCAGGTCGTGCTCCTCGCCCTCGGGGTTGAGCCAGTGCATGGCCATGCGCTCGGGCTCGACGCGGCCGATCTCGTCGATGACGTCGTATGCGTAGTTGAAGTGGTCGCCCACGCTCGTGCGGAACGAGGTGAGGTTGCCCTGGGCGTCAAAGGTTTCGATGCAGTAGCGCTGATGGATGTTGAGCATGAAGCGTCCCCTCTTGTGTGGGAGCGGGTGCAAATCCGTCTGGTTAGGGCGATGGGGTTACGGGCGCAGCCGGTAGCAGCAGGCTGTGCCTTAGCGTACGACCACGTTTACGACGACTGCGGAGGCCTCGATGCGCATGGATGGGCCTCCTCTCTGGCGTCGGGGTTTCGCGTGTATGGTTATACCACCCACTTGTGGAGGATTCGCAGGTTGGCTGGCATGCGATACCAAGGCGTAACAGGGGTGCGCCACGTCGCCCGATACAAAAGGGTGGGACCCTTTCGTATCACTGATACGAAAGGGTCCCACCCTTTTGTATCACCTACTCCTCAAACGTGATCGAGGTCGCCTTGAAGACGTTGTCCTCGAGCTTTGCGTCCTTGACGTCGGCAACGACAACCACGCGAGCGCCGTCAGCCAGGTCGTCCTTTGTCAGGCCCGTGGCCTCGAAGTTGAAGGTGTTCGTGATCTCGTCGGCAATCTTGATGGTGACCGTGTTCTCCGTGGTGGAGAGGATGGTCCCGCGGAACTTCACTTCCTTGGGCTGTTTGACGCCGCTGTCCGTGACCTTGGTGGCATGGACCTTGCTCATGTCGGTCAGCTCGCCGGTGTAGGTGACCTTGACCGCCAGGCCCTCGTCGACGCCCTTGCTGTACTCCTGCGCGGCGCCGCTGATGTCAAAGGTGTAGAACGTGAGCGCAGTACCCTTGGCGCTGTCGAAGGTGGCGTCGCCCGAGGCCGCGGAGCTGGAGTCGCCCTCCACCTGGATGGTGATGGAGTTGATGCTGTAGCCCACGACGATGCCCTCGATGTCGTGCTCCTCAATGGGGACGTCGGCCTGGTTCTCGGGCTCAGGGGTGCCCTGGTCGTCGGCGCCCTCATCGGTGCCCTGGTCGTCAGCCTGGTCGGCACCCTCGTCGGCGCCCTGGTCGTCGGTGCCCTGGTCGTCAGCCTGGTCGGTGCCCTGGTCGTCGGTGCCCTGGTCAGTGCCCTCGTCCACAGGCTCCTCGGACTCGCCCTGCTCGTCAGCCGGATCGGTGGGCTCGGGCTCCAGCACAACCTGCTCGTCCTGCTTGCCCTGGTCGTCAGCCTGCTGACCGCCCTGGTCCTGGTCCTTCTTCTCCTGGTCCTGGCTGCCCTGGTCCTGGTCCTTCTTCTCTTCGTCCTTCTTTTCCTCGGACTTCTTCTCCTCGTCCTTCTTCTCGTCAGGCTTCGGCGCCGGGTTGGGGTCCACCGAGGTCAGCATGTCGTTGTTGATGAAGCCGACCTTGCCGTTGAAGTCGATGCGCGACCAGTTGTTGTCGGTGACGCCGGTAACCGTCACCTTGTCGCCCTTGGCCAGCTTGCCCAGGGAGGCGGAGTCCTTGGTGTACGACGCGCGGACCTCGCTGTCGGTGGTGGTCCAGGCCACGCCGTTGACCTTGTAGATCGTGACCGTTTCAGCCTTCTTGGGGTCGGTCTTGGAGACAAGCTCGCTGTAGATGTAGGCGTCCTTGCCGTTGTAGACGATGCGCGACCAGCCGTTGTCGCAGATGCCGGTCCTGCTCACCTTGGCGCCGTACTTGAGGTCGCCCAGGATCTCGGAATCGGTCGACCAGCTCTTGCGCACGTTGGCGTCGTCCACCACCACGTACACGGTCTCGTTCACGGCGGTCACCTTGACGCCCTTGACCTCGGAGTTCGGGTTCTTGGTGGTCAGGAGCTCGCTGTACACGAAGGCCACGCGGTCGTTGTAGCGCACGCGCGACCAGCCGTTGTCGCAGACGCCGGTCCTCACGATGGGCGTGCCCGCTTTGAGCGCACCGACGGGCTTGGCCGAGGTGGAGTAGCCCGCGCGGACGGTGGCGTCGGTCGTGGCGTAGACCGTCTCGTTGACCTCCTTGAGCTTGACCTTCTGCGATTCGACCTTGTTGTCCGTGCTCGTCGACTCGTTTGCCTGCGTGGTGAGGTAGGAGCTGTAGACGTAGGCCTCCTTGCCGTCAAAGATGATGCGGTCCCAGCCGTTGTTGCAGTGGCCCGTGACCTTGACGCCCACCTGGCCCTTGACGGATCCCACCACGTTGGAGGCCATCATGTACGAGTCGCGCACCTCGACGTCCTGGAGGGCGTAGGCGGTCTCGTCGACGTCCTGCACGGTGGTCTTGGCCTTGACCTCCTTGACGTAGTCGGTGTCCATGTCGTGGATGCGCACGACGGAGATGTTGGAGGTGTCGGTGCCCTGGAGGTCGCCGGTGTAGACCACGGTGGTCCAGTTGCCCCGGTCGAGGCCATAGGCAAACGAATGCTGCGCGTTGTTGGCGTTGAAGGTGAGCTTTTGCCCGTCGATCGTGCGCAGCGTGACGGAGTTCATGGTGATGTCCTCGAGCGTGCCGACCAGCTCGTGGGAGCCTTCGACGTCGGCCTTGGTATCGACGGCGACCACGGTGTAGGCCGAGGGGTTGTTGGCATCGAGCGTGCCCTCGTACGTGACGGCCAGGACGTCACCCACGTTGATTGACGTGGAGGTGATGGTGGCGTTGGAGAGGTCCAGGGGGTACTTGGTCCCGTCGTACTGCACGACGGCCTGGCTGCCGTCAAAGCTGTACAGGGTGCCTTCGAAGACCTTCTGCTCTGCCTTCTGGACCTCGGGCGTGTTGGCTGGCTGCGCCGAGGAGCAACCGGCGGGGCCGCAGCCGGTCCTCACGGCGGCGCAGAGCGCCATTGCCGACAAGAGACCCAGGGCACGCATTCTGTTGGTGTTCATATAAGCGCCTTTCTGTTCCGTTCACGATGCGTGACGCTTCCTATAGTAGCTTCATTGTCTGGTACCCAGATTAAGGCGCGTCTGTCTCGTCCGATACGTAGGGGTGGGACCCTTTCGTATCGGACGATACGAAAGGGTCCCACCCCTACGTATCGGTTGTGCTGCTACGCCGTCTCGATGCTGGCGGCGTCCTGCAGGCCCAGCAGCTCCACGGCCTGCTCGCGCATCTTGTACTTCTGGATCTTGCCGGCCTCGTTCATGGGGAAGCCGTCCACAAAGCGCACGTACTCGGGCACCTTCTCCTTGGCCACGCGGGCGCGGCAGAACTCCTTGACCTCCTCCTCGGTGGCCGTCTCGCCCTCCGCAAGGATGATCTCGGCCAGCACGACCTCGCCGTAGACCTTGTCCGGCACGCCGATGACCTGCACGTCCTTGGTCTTGGGGAAGGTGTAG
>CADBRX010000131.1 GCA_902797175.1 uncultured Coriobacteriaceae bacterium
CCACCGCCGCGATGCTCGAGGCCAACCCCTCGCTCAAGCGCATGTACGCCGTGGGCGACGGCAACACCGCCGTGTTCTACATCAAGGGTGGCGTCTGCACGGTGTACAGCTTTACCGCCGAGCCGCGCGTGATCGAGTTCTAAACCACAACACAGGTGACTCGGAAGGGATACTCCCCTTTGAGTCAGTCTCCAGGGACTGACTCAAAGGGGAGTATCCCTTCCGAGTCACCGCGCGGAAAGCTCCTCGCCCATGAGCAGGCCCATCACGCTGGCCATCATGAGGCCGCGCGTCCAGCCCGAGCTGTCGCCCAGGCAGTGCAGGCGCGCCACGTTGGTGTCAAAGTGCTCGTCCATGCGCACACGGTTGCTGTAGAACTTGAGCTCGGGCGCGTAGAGCAGCGTCTCCTCCGACGCGAAGCCCGGAACCACCTGGTCAACGAGCTTGATGAACTCCACGATGTCGGTCATGGCGCGGTACGGCATGGCGCTCGTGATGTCGCCAGGCTCGGCGTCGGGCAGCGTGGGCACCACGTTGGATCGGCTCAGCTCCTTGGGCCACGTGCGCTTGCCGTCCAGGATGTCGCCAAAGCGCTGCACCAGGATGTGCCCGTCTCCCAGCATGTTGACGAGCTGCCCCACCTGCGTCGAATACGCGATGGGCCTATCGAACGGCTCGCGGAAGTGCTGCGTGGCGAGCACGGCGAGGTTGGTGTTGGCGCTCTTGCGGTCCTTGTAGCTGTGACCGTTGACCACCGCGAGGCCGTGGTCGTAGTTCTCCTGGCTCACGAAGCCGCCCGGATTCTGGCAGAACGTGCGGACCTTGTCCCGGAAGGGGTTGGGATAGCCCACCAGCTTGCTTTCGTAGAGGACGTTGTTGACGTCGTCCATGATCTCGTTGCGCACCTCGACGCGCACGCCCATGTCCATGGGGCCGCTCTCATGGTCGATGCCGTGACGCTGGCAGAGCTCGTCCAGCCACGCCGCACCACGGCGGCCCGTGGCGATGACGGTGTGCGCGGCACGGATCTCGAAGGGCTCGTTGTCCACTCCCCCGGAATGGTCGGCCACCACGGCGCCCACGCACACCTTGCCCGCCGGGCCCTCCTCCACCAGCACGTCCATGCACTTGTGCTCAAAGAGGATGGTGACGCCCGCGTCGATGAGGTGACGCTCGATGCTGCCGTAGATCTGCTGCGAGCGCTCGGTCCCCAGATGGCGGATGGGACAGTCGACGAGCTTGAGGCCCGCGCGGATGGCGCGGCGGCGGATCTGGGCGATGGCGTCGGGGTTCTCCACGCCCTCCACATGCGGGTCGGCACCAAAGCGCAGGTAGATGTCATCGCAGCGGGCAATGGTACTCTGCGCGAGGTCCACGCCGATGAGCTCGGGCAGGTCCCCGCCCACGTCGCAGCTGAGGGACAGCTTGCCGTCCGAGAACGCGCCCGCGCCACTGAAGCCCGTGGTGATGCGACACGGTCGGCAGCCCACGCAGTGACCCACGCGCTCCTTGGGGCAGCTGCGCCTCTCGATGGGAAGGCCGCGGTCAACCAGCGTGATGCTGCGAGAGTCTCCCTTTCCCAGCAGGCCAAGGGCCGTGAAGATCCCGGCAGGACCTGCACCAATGATGAGCACGTCAGTAGTCATGGGAGCTCCTTTCTCACGACGTAAGTGTAGCGTTCGCGCAGCGCCTTGAGCCTCCTGACTAGAGGAGCGGCCCGCCCTCACAGAGCGAGGTTAGCCCTCCGCCTTGAGCGGGCCGGGCTCAAAGCCCTCAAAGATGCCGACGCCGCCCACGGCCTCGACCTCGGCCAGCTGCTCCGGCGTCTTAACCGTCCACGTGACCAGCGGCGCGCCCAACAGCTCGCAAGCCAGGCGCACGCCCAGGCGATCCTTGTGCAGATGGTTGTAGGCCACAAAGTCGGGGCGCGCAAAGACGTTGAAGAGCAGCGCACCGTGCAGCAAGCCGCGCACAGCGCTGACCTGCGAGTCCTTGTCCAACAGGAAGTTCTCGGACAGCTGCCCGCGCACGACCTCCGGGCGGTTGTGACGCAGCCACCACAGCACGCGCGGGTCAAAGCTCTCCACGCAGTAAGGCACCTGATGAGCGTCGAGCATGGCCATGGCGGCTTCCGTGAGCTGAGCATAGTTGTTGCCGTGCGTCTTCAGCTCCACCACCAGCGGCGGGCAGGGACCAGCGCCGCCCTCGTACACTTCGAGCACCTGCTCGAAGGTCGGGATGCCTTGGCGCGTGCCAAAGAGCCGCAGGTCTTGCAGCTGGGCAAGCGTCATCTCCTCGACCACGCCCTCCACGCCGCACGCACGCCGCAGCTTTGAGTCGTGAATGACGACCAGCTGGTCGTCGGCCGTCAGGTGCACGTCAAGCTCCGAGCCGTAGCCCCACTCGCGCGCCAGACGAAACGCCGCGAGCGAGTTCTCAGGCGCGGGCGTCCGGTTGTCGTGCAGGCCACGGTGGGCATAGCGGAACCGCGACAGCTCGCGCCAGCGTGCGCTGATGCCCTCGTGCCCACGGCGCGGGGCCACAAGCGCGCAGGCCAGGACACCGAACCCCGCCGCCCCAAGCATTGTCGCACCAAGTATCTGCCGCTTTTTCATAGGTCCTCCCAGCCACATTGTTCAGCCGCTTCATGATACGCCCGCGCGCGAGCTGATGCCACTTTTGCGATGGCCTTACCCTTCACGCGGCTGACTCATGACTGCAGGCTTGGCGATGCTCAGGACGATGCCGTCGGCCATGAGGGCGCCGTGCTCGTTCACGATTACGCCGTGGCGGATGGCAGTGCATGCCGTTGTGGTGGGCCTCGTTGACGGGGTCAGGGGCATATGACAGACTAATTCATTCGGAATTACCCACAACACACGAGGAGAGCACGTCGCATGGCCGAAAGCGACCTGACAAACGAAAGAGAGCTGCGCGAGCTGTATCTGGCCACAGCGCCGACGCATCTGTTCTTCCTGGCCGCAGCGCCAGGCGCGGTGTCGATGCTGGCGTCGGCGCTCTACGACGTGCTTGACGGCGTCATCGTGGGGCAGCTGCTTGGGTCGACCGCGTTCGCGGCGGTGAACCTCGCCATGCCCTTCGTGGTCCTTGTCTTTGCGGTGGGTGACCTCGTGGGCGTCGGCTCGTCCGTGCCCATCGCCATCGCCCTGGGCGCCGGTGACGAAAAGCGCGCGAACAACGTGTTTACCTGCGCGGTGTTGGGCATCGTGCTTTTGGGGGCACTGCTTGGCGCGGCCTTCTGGATGGCCGCCCCCGCCATCATGGCGTCCATGGGGGCCACGGGCGCGCTGGCGGAAGACGCTGCCACCTTCCTGAGGGTGTATGCCCTAGGTGCCCCCGTGACGTCGCTGATGTTTGCGGTCGACAACTTCCTGCGCATCTGCGGAAAGATCAAGGGAAGCCTCTACCTCAACGTCTTCATGGCCGTGCTGGGTGCGGTGCTCGAGTTCAGCCTCGTGAGCTTTGCGGGGCTCGGCGTGCTGGGTGCGGCGCTCGGCTACGTGCTCGCCCTGGGAATCAGCGCCGTCGTTGGCATGGTGCCGTTCCTTCTTGGCAAGAACCAGCTGCGCTTTGTGAGGCCCCGCATCACGGCCGAGCTTGCGCGCGAGATCACGGCGGCAGGGATGCCGGCCTTCCTGAACAACGTGGCCGGCCGCGTGACGTCGGTGCTCCTGAACGCGGCCCTGCTCGCGCAGGGCGGCGAGGACGCCGTGGCCGTGTATGGCGCCCTCATGTACGCGAGCGGCGTGGTCTTTCCCCTCCTCTACGGCACCGTCGACGCCCTGCAGCCGGCCGTGGGCTACAACCTGGGCGCCCAGCGCGTCGACCGCGTGGTCAAGATCGAGAAGAGGGTCTTTGCCGCGTGTGCCGCCATCTCCGTCTCGCTCGCAGCCATCATGCTCGCCTTTCCGCGCGAGCTCACGCTGCTCTTCATGCCCGAGGCGTCAACCACCATACTTTCGCTCGCCGGCCCGGCGTTTCGCCTCTTCTCCATCGCCTACTTCCTGCGCTGGCTTCCCATGGCCACGCAGGCATTCTTCACCGCCATCGAAAGGCCCAAGCCCGCGTCGGCCTTCTCGCTCTTCTCGGTGCTCGTCGCCCCGCTCGTGGCCCTCGTGCTGCTGAAGCCGCTGGGCCTGAACGGCCTTTGGCTCAACCTACCCTCCGCGACGTTTGCCAGCACGGTCGTTGCGGCATGCATGCTCGTGCGCCTGCGCAAGGAACTCCGCGGCGAGCTGTGACTCAAAGGGGTGGGACCCTTGTGAGTCAAATTGACTCACAAGGGTCCCACCCCTTTGAGTCAGGCGTACAATTTGAGCACATGCGTCCCACACGGCAAAGGAGCTCCCATGAAGATTCGCGGCGCAAACCTCGGCAACTGGCTCGTCCTCGAGAAGTGGATGGGCAGCTCTCCCCTCTCGCAGGCACAGAGCGAGGACGACCGCGGTCTCATTGACGAGTTTGGCGCCGAGGAGCTTGCCCTCGCGCTCGAGCGCCACCGGGCCACCTTCATCACCGAGTTTGACTTTGTCTGGCTGGCACAGAGTGGCATTGACCTCGTCCGTATACCTGTCCCGTACTACCTCTTTGGCACGGAGCACCACGCGGCCTGCATCGAGCACCTCGACAACGCCTTTGAGTGGGCGCAGCGTTGGGGCATCAAGGTGCTCGTCGACCTGCATACCGTGCCTCTGTCGCAAAACGCCTTTGACAACGGCGGCTACATGGGGCTGTGCGCCTGGGCGCAGGACCCCGCTCGCATCGACTTTGCGCTGGACGTGCTGGAGAAGGTCGCGCGGCGCTACGCGGGGCACCCCGCCCTCTGGGGCATCGAGGTGCTGAACGAGCCTGCCAACGAGTTTGTGCTCAACATGAACCTCAAGAACTACGGCAGGGACTTCCCCGAGCGGACGGCGCGGTCAAAGGTGATTCCGCGCGAGGTGCTGCTGGACTTCTATGACCGTGCCTACCAGCGCCTGCGCCCCATCGTGGGACCCGAGGTGGCGCTCGTCTTCCACGACCAGTTTGAGCTGGGTACCTGGGATGACCTGCTTCCGGCGGACCGATACGACAACGTCGTCATCGACACGCACCTGTACCTGAACTTCCAGGACTTTGGATTTGCGCGCTTTGACGTCGAGGAATACCAGGCAAAGGTTGCGGAGTTTGCCGACCAGGTGGCTCACGCCGCGCAGTTCCACCAGGTGCTCGTGGGCGAATGGTGCCTGGGAAACCACAACCCCCACAAGGGCGAGATGGACGCAGACAGCCTCCGCGCGTTCTATCGCACGCTTGCCGACGCGCAGCTGGATGCCTGGGACAAGGGCATGGGTGGCTGCTACTGGAGCTATCGCGTGGACGATCCCGACCATCTCGACTGGGACCTGCGCACCTGCGTTGCCAAGGGATGGCTCGACATGGGCCACAAGGCCTAGGGCTCTCGTCTATTGCCAATAGAGAAAACATCATGCCCCTGAAAGCGCTAGACTGTTAGCTAACGCTTACTTTATGGGAGCTTGCATGTTTGACAGGGAACAGCTTGACATCGACTATCGCAGACACGTCAAATACCTTCGGTCAACCAAGCGCGTTTTGAAGGGACGCTTGCGCGAGCGGATGTCCCATCGTGAGCTTCGCAAGGCAGCATGGATACGAGCATCTCATGGCCGCTAAGCTCACGTCCTTATGACCTGCTCCTCCGTCACCACGAGCTGCGTCGGGAGGTCGTGTGTGTCGATGATGCCCTCCGCGCGCAGGTCGCAGCTCAGGGCGGCCTGTCGGCACAGCCCCACGCCCACGCCGTCAAACGTTGCCAAGAACGTGTCGTAGAAGCCTCCACCGTAGCCAAGGCGATAGCCCGCCGCATCAAACGTCAGGCCGGGCACCAGGGCCAACATGCGCTCACCGGTGCCCATGAGCTGCTCGTTTTCGTCCAGTGGCGCGGGCTCCTCCACGCCCAGCTTGCTCCGCACGAGGTTTTCAAACGAGTCCACCTTAAACCAGCGCATCTCGTGCGTTCCCGGCACACACCACGGAAGCGCCACCACCTTGCCCGCGTCCCATGCCGCCTGGATGATGCCGCGCGTGCGGACCTCGGGACCAAAGTCGAGATAGGCAAGAAGCACGTTGCAGGCCTCGTACTCCGGAAGCGCCAGCAGGCGCGCCTCTATGCCCGCGTCCGCCTTTGCACGGCCCTCGTCGCCCAGGTCTCGACGAAGTTGCTTGAACGTCTTCCTCAGTTCGCGCTTACGCTGCTCTACGGCAACTGAACCCATGGATGCCCCTTTCTCTACCCTCAGATGGTACGGCAGCATGGGCCCGCCTTACATACCCAGTTGTGGGAAGAAATCCCCAAGGCCCTGCCGGGGCCCTGGCAGGGCACAAGACCCGCCCGGGGCCTTACCTAGCGCCGCAGCCGGGCCCGCTCGACCGATGCCGAAACCTCGGACAGCAGGGCGTACAGCTGGCCATCGCGCAAGTAGGGCGACACCCCCTCTATCACGACCGCGCCGATGCTCACCATGCCTTGGCGAAGCGGGTGCACCACATAGAGCTGCCCCTTCATGGAGACCTCCGGGGGAAGGATCTCGCCAGCCTCAAAGTGGACGAGCCCAGAGGTGCCCTCATGCTCTGCCAGCCCGTTTGCACCGGTGTCCTCCACCAGCAGGCTGACGTCCCCGTAGGGCAAAAACGAGCGGAACGAGCCTCCCTCAAGGTAGTTCCTGTTGACGGTGACAAAGACGTCCGAGCGGTGGAGCTGCCCAAGGTTCTGCCCGCAGTCCAACAGGACTTCGAGCGGCGCGCTTCCCTCGGACGAGAAGCGCACGGCAGGCTCGACCTTCTCATGTGCCTGGGGCTGGACGGCGTCTTCAGGGGCTTCCTCACCCTCGGCCGTGCTGGCGGCAGGTTCATGCTCATAGTCACACGACTCGTCAAAGATGTAGCGCGCCTCGCTGGGGACGAACCGCGCGACCGCCTTTCCCTCCAGGCGCTCAACGGCAGTCTTGAGCGCCAAGGCGCCAATGGCGCGGTATCCCCTGTCCACCGTCGTTATGCGCGGGGTTGCCTGGGCTGCGATCACGCGGTTGTCAAAGCCCGCGATCAGGACGTCCTGCGGAACACGCACCCCGTGTTCCAAAAAGACCTTCTGCACGCCCACCGCCAGGTCATCGTTGCAGCAGAACACGACGTCAGGAAGCTTGCCGGAAGCGGAGAGGATGTTGTGCGCGACCCTTTCGCCCTCCTCCATCTGCCACGCCGCCGAGAAGAACCGCATGTTCTTGATGCCACACGACGCGCAGGCGTCGCCAAACGCCCTCGAACGCTCCCACGCCTCCCATGAGCTCGCAAGGCCGTTCACGAAGGCAGGCCGCTTGCACCCCTTGTCCTGAATGACACGCTTCACGAGCCCGAACATGGCCGCATAGTTGTCGGTGCCAACCGTCACCGCGCCATCCAGCTTGTAGTTGATGGACACGAGTGGCTTGCCGGTCGCAGCGATCCTGTCTGCCATCTCCTGGCGCATCTCGGGAGGCCAGGCGCGGTTTCCCTGGATGATGAACGCGTCGTAGCGGGATGGGTCGCAGAGCGCAAAGAGGTCAAAGGAGCCCTTCACGGGCATGAAGCTGTTCTTCTTGCCAAAGGCGTCAAAGATGACGAGCTGCACGTCACCAAAAGAGCCAAGGCTGTCCCGCATGCCCTCGTAGTAGTCCGACAGGATTTCATAGTCCCAGTCAAACGACAGGAACGCAACTCGCTTCATGAACCATCCCCCCCTCCCCAGGAATGGCTCATACGATAACAGAGTTACATATGTTCAAACGTGACCATTCGCTCATTGGATGAGTGGGCTAAGATGTGACGACGCCCGCAGGACACGCTGGGAAGCCACAGACGAACGGGGTGTCACTCCAAGTTGGCATGCCTGCTCATGAGCTCCGCGTTCTTTTGCGCCGACGAGCCTGCGATGTGGATGATGATGGCATCGCCCACGATGAGCACGCCCTGCTCGAAGGTGTTGCCTCCCAGCTGCACGCTCTTGATACCGCTCTCGGGAAGCTTTGCGGTATATGCCTCGAGGTGAACAATATGGTCCGCCAGGTGGCCCAGGGGCGAGTCGGGACGCGTGGTGATGAGGGCGACCTCCGCGCCGGCAGCGCGCGCCTTCTCCGCGATCACGACGAGCGTGGCCGTGGACCCGGACCCCGATGCGATGAGCAGCAGGTCGTTCTTTCCAATGGCGGGAGTCACGGTCTCGCCCACGACATAGGCAGTGTAGCCAAAATGCATGAGGCGCATCGCAAAGCCGCGGATGGCCAGAAGCGAACGTCCTGCCGCCGCCACAAAGACGCGGTCCGCCGACAGGACGCGGCGCTCGAGCTCCTCGAGCTCGCCCTCGTCCAGGGAGTCAAACGTGCGGGCAAGCTCGTCCGTCACGTCATGGAGAATGTCCTTGATCGTCATCTGCCTCTACGTCCCTTCCCTAAAGCGCCCCAGAGAAAACTGCACAGCTCTGTTCTGTTTTATCAGAGCGTCGTCGCGCATACCTGCGCGTTATGCCTTGCATAGCGCAAAAACAGAACAGAGCTGTGCAGATTTGGATGGCGATGAAAAAGGCGTGCGCGGGAACATCCAGCGCACGCCTCATCTTGCGATGCTGTTTAAGGATGGCCTTTACGCCTCGAGCCAGGCGTTTGCCTCCTCCTCGGAGACGGGACGGATGTCGGCGTCGGCGCCGTAGGGGCTCTCCTCGCCACCGAGGCCGCAGAAAAAGAACAGCCCGCCCTTGGTCTTGTAGAGGGTCTCCTCATAGCCAGCGGGGTCGCCGTAGTAGCCAAACGCGCGGCTGCCCAGGACCTCCGCCTTCTCGGTGTCGTAGACGTGCCTCTTGCCCTCGAACATCTTGGTCTTGCGCATGATTCCTCCTATGAAAACAAACTGTTTCTGCTCTCTTTTCCTGAGGACGACTCATATGGAGACGTCTTCATCCGTTTTGAACCTTACCCATTTATGTAACGCAGACAACGTTTGCACAGCAAAGGTTCACAAGTCGTTCAAAGATCCGCAGGTTACTGGCAGCCAGCCGCAAGCCCCTACTCGTAGCGCTCGTCGAAGACGCGCTTGGTCTTCTTCTCGCTGCGGGGCAGCACGCCGAGTTCCACGATCTTGACGAGCGGCGTGAAGCCGATGCGGTGACGCACGCGGCGCGCGATGCGGTGACGCAGGTCCTCCCAGTCCACCGAACCGTTGGTCTCGACGTAGATGCGCATGGTGTCGCGCCCGTCGAGGTGCGAGAGACGGATCTGGTACTCACTCGAGACCTCCGGGAAGGTTGCCAGGATCTCCTCGATCTGCGCGGGGAAGACGTTGACGCCGTGGATCTTCATCATGTCGTCGGAGCGGCCGGTGATGGTGTCGATGCGCGGGTGCTCGTCGTGGCCGCAGCCGCAGGGGCCGGGCACGATGCGGCTGAGGTCGTGCGTGCGGAAGCGGATGAGCGGCGCGCCCTCCTTGACGAGCGTGGTGAGCACGATCTCGCCCCACTCGCCGTCAGGCAGGTTCTCCCCCGTCTCGGGGTCGATGATCTCCAGGAACACGTAGTCGCTCCACACGTGCATCTCGTGACCGTGCTGGCAGCTGATGCCGATGCCGGGGCCATAGACCTCGGTGAGGCCGTAGATGTCGTAGTACTCTACGCCGAGCGCGTCGATGATGCGCTGGCGGATCTTCTCGCCCGAGCGCTCGGAACCCGTGATGAGCTTCTTGAGCTTGATCTGGTCCTTGATGCCGCGACGCTCGATCTCCTCGGCCAGCAGGAGCGCGTAGCTCGCCGTGGCCGTGAGCACCGTGGATTGCATGTCGATCATGAACTGCAGCTGCTTTTCGGTGTTGCCGGGGCCCATGGGGATGGCCATGGCACCCAGGCGCTCGCAGCCTGCCTGGAAGCCGATGCCCGCGGTCCACAGGCCATAGCCCGGGGTGATCTGCACGCGGTCCTCGGCCGTGACGCCTGCGTACTCGTAGCAGCGCGCAAACTGGATGGCCCAGTCGTCTACGTCCTTCTGGGTGTAGGGGATGATGACCGGCGTGCCCGTGGTTCCGCTGGAGCTGTGGATGCGGACGATCTCGCTTTCGGGCACGGCAGAAAGCCCCAGGGGATACGCCTCGCGCAGGTCGTGCTTTTCGCAGAACGGCAGCTTGTAGAAGTCCTCCTCGGACGAGACGCCCGTGATGCCCGCCTCGCGGAGGCGCTTGCCATAGAAGTTGTCCACCTTGAGAAGGCGCTGGACCTGGGCATTTACCTGCTCGAGCTGTGTGTCGTTGATACGCATGAAGCTTCCTTTCGGTCTTAGTGGGAGGATTGCCATACGGGAGAGGCGAGGATTTGTCCTGGCGCAGTTTCGCAGCCCAGGTCGGCTAGCCACGCGCAGCGTGGCGTCAGCCGACCTGAGGCGAGGACTGTTTGAGCACAGGACATGTCCTCGCCTCTCCCAGCGGCATTAGGGTTCGCACTCTGCGTACGCAAGCGCACGGGCGTTCAGGTCTTGGAAGCGCTCGGGAACGAGCCGCTTGATCGCCTTTGCGACGTCCTCCGTCGTGAGGGACAGCACGCCCGAGCGCACGGCCGCCCCAAGAAGGACCACGTTCAGGCACTTGGAGGAGCCGAGGTCGCGCGCCGCGGCGTCGGCGTCGACAAGCACGAGATGCTCGACCTTGTCCTCCAGGTACGTCATGATGGCGTCCAGCTCGTAGGCGGGACCTCCCGTGAGCGCGCTCGCGGGCACGATGGGGCGCGTTGCCACGACCACCGTGCCTTCCGGCTTGAGGAAGGGAAGCTGCCGTACCGCCTCGGCGGGCTCGAACGCGATGATGAGGTCTGCGCGGCCGCGGCCAATGAGCGGCGACGACACGCCCTCTCCGATGCGCACGTGAGAGAAGACGCTGCCGCCGCGCTGCGCCATGCCGATGGTTTCCGCCGTCTTGACGGGAAGGCCGCGATCCATGGCGGCGGCGGCAAGCAGCTTGGAGGCGAGGACGGTTCCCTGTCCGCCCACGCCGCAGAGCACAATGTTCACGTTCACAGACGCTCACCTCCCGAAATGGCGCCCACGGGGCATACCTGTTCGCAGAGGGTGCAGCCCGAGCACTGCGTCTCGTCGATGACGGCCTTGCCGTCCCGGAGCGCAAGCGCGGGGCAGCCCAGCTCGCGAATGCAGCGCTGGCAACCGATGCAGGCGGATGCGTCCACCTTGCTCGTAGCCTGCGGCCGGGCGAGCACCACGCAGGGGCTCTTGAAGATGATGGCCTTCACGCCCGGCTCGTCAGCCACGCGACGCACCGTCTCGACGGCCAGCTCGTGGTCGAGCGGGTTGACCGTCTCGACCGTGGTGAGACCAATCGCCCGAAGGATCGCCTCGATGCTCACCTTCTGGACGACCTCGCCCATCATGGTGCGGCCGGTGCCGGGATGCGGCTGATGCCCCGTCATGGCCGTGGTGGAGTTGTCAAGGATGACCACGGTGAGGTTTGCCTGGTTGTAGAAGGCGTTGACCACGCCGGTGATGCCGCTCGCAAAGAACGTGGAGTCACCCACGAAGGCAAAGCAGGCGGTGTCGGGCTCCACATGAAAGACGCCCTGGGCGATGTTGATGCCCGCGCCCATGCACAGGCACGTGTCAACCATGTCGAGCGGCTGGGCATTGCCGAGCGTGTAGCAGCCGATGTCGCCGCAGTAGATGGTCTTGCGCTTGCCCATGGCCTTCTTGACGGCATAGAAGCTCGCGCGGTGCGGACATCCCGCGCAGAGCACGGGCGGACGCACGGGGAGCTGCGGCGCGTCGGAAGGCTGGGGCTGGGGCACCTCCTTGCCCAAGAAGCGCGCAATCGCCTCCCCCACGGACTCCACGGTGTTCTCGCCCGAAGGCTGCACGTCTCCCGTGAGCTTGCCACGGATCTTGGTCGTGAGGCCATGCCTGCCGCACACGGCGATGAGGGCGCGCTCGATCACGGGGTCGAGCTCCTCCACGCAGAGCACCTCGTCGAGGCCCTGAAGGAACTCCACCGCCAGGCGCTCCGGGAAGGGGAAGGGCGTGCCCACGCGCAGCACGCGCGGGAGGCATGCCTCGTCCAGGTTGTCGCTCACATAGGTGTAGCTGATGCCGTGCGTCGCGATGCCCTTGCGAGCGCACTCCCCCGCCCCGGGCAGGACGAAGTTGCGCGGAGAGGCGCTGAACTCGTCAGAGAGGCTTGCGTTGCGTGCCTCTATCTTGGCATGGTTCACCACGGAGAGGCGCGGGAAGATGACCCACCGCGAGGAGTCCTTGACGAAGCCCTCGGGCTGACGCACCAGCCACTCGTCCTGCTCAGCAACCTCGATGGCCTCGTAGCCATGGTCGACGCGCGTGGTGGGACGAAGGAAGACCGGGCTTCCGATGCGCTCGGAGAGCTCGAAGGCCTCCTGGACCATCTCGTAGGCCTCCTGCACGCCCGACGGGTCAAGGCAGGGAACCTTGGAGAACTGCGCAAAGGTGCGCGTGTCTTGCTCGGTTTGGGACGAGATAGGGCCCGGATCATCAGCCACGAGCACCACCATACCGCCCTTTACGCCAAGGTACTCAAGGCTCATCAGCGGATCAGATGCCACGTTGAGGCCCACCTGCTTGCAGGTGACCAACGCTCGGGCACCCGCATAGGCAGCTCCCGCGGCAACCTCCATGGCCGCTTTTTCGTTTACGGACCACTCCACATAGACGTTGCCCTCTTTACGCTTGGCAACCGTCTCGAGCACCTCGGTGGAGGGCGTGCCAGGGTATCCGGCCACCACGTTGACGCCCGCGGCAAGCGCGCCGAGTGCGATGGCCTCGTTACCCATGAGGAATTCGGTATGCATGCACAACTCCTCGTTCATGCAGTAAGACAAACATGTGCAACCATACCACCTTGCTGTGGTCACGGAATGCTTGTTCACACGGTTGAAGCGTTTGGCACAGGATGGTCGGACACCCGCGAGCAAGGCTTTGGTAGCATCTCGTATCGTGAACACTCTTCTTCCCATTGGAGGACCCATGCTCGAATTTGCCTGGCCCATAGCGCTCGTCGTCTTGTCCAACACCGTCTACCAGATCTGCTCCAAGTCCACGCCAAGCGATCTGAACCCCTTTGCATCTCTCATCGTCACCTACCTGGTCGGAGCGGCGGCGTGCACCATCCTGTACGGCGTAACGTCAAGGGGCGGCAGCCTCGTCAAGGAGTTTGCGCATCTCAACTGGGCGCCGTTTGTTCTGGGTCTCGTCATCGTGGGACTCGAGGTGGGGTTCATCTTTGCCTACCGCGCCGGATGGCAGGTAAGCGCGGCATCGGTCGTCCAGAGCGGGTTTCTTTCCATCAGCCTGCTCATCGTGGGCACCCTCTTCTATCACGAGCCGCTGAGCGCCAGCAAGGTCATCGGCATAGCGCTCTGCATCGCGGGCCTCGTCTTCATCAACCGATGACGCCATTGCCGCCGCTACGATAGAGGCGTTATACCAGAGGAGGGTTTTCCCATGCGCGTCACGCATCTCTTTCACTCGGGATTTCTCATCGACCTCAAGGACTGCACGCTGCTCTTTGACTGGTTTCCCACCTCAAAGGAACAGCTTGCCCAGGACTTCTCCCGCATACGGCCTGACAAGAAGCTCTACGTCTTTGTCTCGCACGCCCACACCGACCATTACGTGCCTGTCATCTGGCAGCTGGCCGAACGCTTCCCTGCTTGCGATCCCACCTTTATCGTAGACGCGCCCATCGCGCATGACGCGCCGGCAGAGCAGGACCTCGACGTGGTGGGGTGCGAGCCCGAGCAGATCTATGACATCGACGAGGGACTAGCCTTCTGCGTGGACGTGGACGGGCGCACCATCTATCACGCCGGTGACCTCAGCGTGTGGTGGTGGCCCGAGCGCGACCGTTCGCTCAACGAGAACAGCGAGAAGACCTGCAGCTACTTCCTTGAGGTGCTGGAGGACAAGCATATCGAGCTGGCGATGCTGCCCATTGCCCCACGCGCTGGCTCCGAGGGAGACCGCGGCATCGAGCTCTTCATGAAGCAGGTGGGCGCCGACGTGGTGGTGCCCATGCACTACCTTGACATGCGCGCGCAGGCCATGGCGCTGGCCGACAGCAAGCGGCTCGCCCCGTGGCGCAGCCGCATCCGCTTCGACGAGCAA
>CADBRX010000132.1 GCA_902797175.1 uncultured Coriobacteriaceae bacterium
CAAGATGCTCCTGGCGGGCGAGCTGCCCTACACCATCGGCGGCGGCATCGGCCAGAGCCGCCTGTGCATGCTGCTTCTGGGCAAGGCGCACGTGGGCGAGGTCCAGGCCAGCGTGTGGGACGAGGCGACGGTCGAGGCCTGCAAGGCCGCTGACGTGGCGCTGCTGTAGCGGTCCATACTCCGTAGGGTGGCGATCCGCCTGTGCCCGTGGGGTGCAGGCGGATCTTTCTTTCTGGCTTGGAGCATCCCCAGTCAGGAGCGGGTGGATGCGTCCTCCGGTTTCGTGATGGCAAGCCCCTTCGTATTAAACCGCCCGTTGATGAGCTCGTGTATTTGAAATTGAATACAATGTATTCAACAAAGATAGGAGGAGTTATGTCCACCATGACCATGCGTGTCGACGACGTCGATGCCGCTATCGTTCGCAAGTATGCCAAGTTCGAGGGAAAGACCATCTCAGATTTCATTCGTGATGCAGTGTTCGAGAAGATCGAGGATCAGGAAGACCTTGCAACGCTGCGTGCTGCAGTCGCCGAGGACGATGGTACGCGGTACAGCCATGAACAGGTTCTCGAGGAGCTGGAGCTCTAGATGGCGTATCGCGTGGAATACAGCAAGGCGGCGCTCAAGCAGCTCAAGAAGATGGATCGCTTTGATGCGCGGCTTATCACGTCGTGGATTGGCAGGAATCTTGAGGGGTGCGAAGACCCCCGTGCCCATGGCAAAGGGCTCACCGCAAACCGGTCCGGTGAATGGCGCTATCGTGTGGGCGATTACCGCATCCTCTGCATCATTGAGGACGAAGTGCTGGTGATAGAGGTGTTTTCAATCGGGCATCGGAGCAACGTATGCAAGACGTAGCCAATGCTCTCGCTAACAAAAAGAGCGGTCGGCAGTTGTGAGCTGACAAGCTATGGCTAGGCGAGGGCCTCGGCAGCGCGAATCGTACGGACGATGGCGTGCGGGAGTGCCTCGACCATCCCCTTGACGCCAGGCGCCGAGCCAAGGCTACCCACCTCCTCGGCCACGATGGTCGAGAGAAGCGGCAGCAGGCGCACGGTCACGCCGAACGCGCGCGAAGGGCCCGTCAGGGGGATGCCGACGACCTTGAGGGATGAGGCCACCTGACGCGCCAGGCCCAGGAGGCTGCTCGTGGTCTGTGTGTGCGTGAACGCAAGGCTCGAAAGGACGATGGCCACGAGCCTGAGCGACGAGGTTGCCGCCGAGACCGCCGCCTCGCCATAGGACGGGAGCGACAGGCACTGGGCGGCAAACGTGACGGCGCAGAGGGGCACCGTGGGGCCGAGCGCACGAAGGACGGCACGAGGACGCACGTGGATGGCCGTACAGATGAGCGCGGAGACGGCTGCCCCGACTCCGACCATGGCAAGGCTCCTCGTGTTGAGGACGGCAATCCAGAAGGCGAGGAGCAGGGCGAGAGCCCAGCGGCCATCGACAAGGGCTCGTCCCTCTGTTTCGTGCATGCGGCCGGGGAGGGGTTCTGCAAGCCCGTCTCCTTGGTCAGGGGCATCATCATGCGCGAGAAGGTGCACGGTCCGCTCGGCAACGAGCCCGCAGAGCAGGCCGGTCAGGCACCCGGCGACGGCGAGCAGGGGAGCGGACCACCATACGAGCGGCGTCCCCAGCATGGCCTGGGCGACAAGGAGCTGCCCAGCCTCATGTGCGAGCGCACCAACGACTGACGTCATCCAGAGGCGCATGGTGCGCAGGCGCGAGAGCGGGACCATCACGGCCAGGGAAAGCAGCGTCCCTGCCAGCGAGTAGGCCAGGGTCACGGGGGAGCCAAAGAGGAGGCCCGACGCAATCACCTTGACGAGGGCGACCCAAGCCGCCCCCACGGCGTCGCCTTCGGCCAGCGCCACGAGGACCGCGATGTTTGCCAGCCCCAGCTTAACCCCCGGAATGGGAATGGGGAGGAACGTCTCGAGGTAGCCGAGGGCGCATGCCACGGCGGCGAGCGCCCCCACGCGCGTCCATCGTCTGGCCTCTGCCCCTGTCAGCCGGTCGTTGCCCATGGCTAGCGGCTCACCAGGTCGATGTCGTCCGACTCGGGCGAGACGGCTGCGGCGTTAAGCTCCCCATCGGGGGCGCCAGCCTCGACGACCTCGACCCAGAGCTGATGGGGGAGGCAGATGAGCTGCTGGCCGGGCTGGGATATGGGACGCTGGCGCAGGCAGTCCCCGTTGGGGCAGTCCGCCTCGACCACGCGCGCGGCCCCGTCCCTCACCTCAATGACGTTGCGTCCCAGAGGGGTTTCGACGACGAGCGTGTCGTCCCTTTCGAGGGGCAGCTCACGCACGGTGCCCTCGCCGTCGTGGATCCGGGCGACGAGCGGTGCGGCGCCTGTGCTCCGTGGGACAAGCGCAAGGCAGGCAGCGACCAGAACGGCTGCCACGAGCACGCCCGCAACCACGGTCGCCAGGTTTTCTCGTATGAGCTTTGGAAGGGCCATGCCACCTGCGTCTCTTGTCGTCTTCTTGGGTTAGGCTAGCATACGATTGTGTTGTAAACGAGAGGGGAGGTTCGCATGCTGAGCAGACGCGCGTTTCTGGGTGCCTGCGCGCTCCCCCTTTTGGGAGGTTGTGCGGCTCGCCTGTCCCATGGCAAAGAGGGGGAGGCGCAGTCGTCCTTCTTCTGCTTTGACACGCTCTGCTCGCTGGGCGGAACCATGACCCAGGAGGTGCTTGATACCGCGGTGGCGCGCTGCCAGGGCTTCGAGCAGACGCTCTCGCGCACCATCGCGACAAGCGACGTGGGACTCATCAATGCGGCGGAGGGCAAGCCGGTCTCCGTCAGTCCCGAGACCGCGCGGCTTGTCGATCTGGCCCTTGGCTATTGCGAGGAGTCTGGCGGCCTCTTTGACATCACCATCGGCGCCGTGAGCGAGCTCTGGGACTTCCACGAGGGAGTCGTTCCCGACGAAGGCGCCATCGAGCAGGCGCTCCCGCACGTGGGATGGCAGGGCGTGGAGGTCGACCTCGCCTCCTCCACCGTGACGCTGGCAGACCCCCATGCGCGGCTCGACTTGGGCGGCATCGCAAAGGGGTTCGTCACCGACGTGCTCCTAGGGGAGCTGGCAGAGGCGGGCGTCCAGAACGCCTTCGTGAACCTGGGTGGCAACGTGGGCGTGCTGGGAACCAAGGCCGACGGAAGCCCCTGGCGTATTGGCGTGCGTGATCCCTTCGACGATTCGGGCAACAAGAGCATCGCGGTCGTGGAGGCGAACGCGGGATCCGTGGTGACGAGCGGCCTCTACGAGCGGCAGTTTGAGGTGGGAGGCAGGCGCTACTGGCACATTCTGGATCCGCGCACGGGATATCCCGTCAAGTCGGACGTCGTGTCCGCCTCCATCTTCTCTTCCCAGTCCATCGACGGGGATGGATACACCAAGCCCCTCTTCATGCTGGGGCACGAGGAGGGGCTTGCGTTTCTTGAGAAGCGGGGTCTTGCGGGCTTGCTGATTGGGGAGGACGGCAGCGTTCAGATGACTGCCAACGCACCCTTTGACCTGCTCTGACTTAGAGGGGAGTATCCCTTTCGAGTCAGCCTTGTGGGCCGCGAAGTCAGAAGAGGCCCAAAAAGCCCTTCTTCTGATAGGGCTCGGAGGTGATGGAGAGCAGGTCGTAGCCCGTCTCACCAATGACCGAGCGAATCTTGTCCTCGTCGAGCGGCTCTTCGGACACCACGACGCACTGCTTCTTCTTGCGGTTTGACTTGGCGCTCTTGACGGTGAAGTTCCTGCGGATGGCGTCGTTGATGTGCGCCTCGCACATCTCGCACATCATGCCGTCGATGCCAATGGTGGTCTGGGTCATGCTTGCTGCTCCTTCTGGTCGAGCGCGTCAAGCTGTGCCATCTGCTCCTTGGTCAGCCGCAGTCGTGGGGTGGCGCATTGGGTGCCGCAGCTGCCGCAGTTTCCGCTGCAGCTGGCAGGGTCGCAGGTGCGGATGCTGCCGCGCAGCATGCCGCGCACGATGAGCGCACAGATACCAATGATGATGGAGAGGACGACGATGTCCGCGACGTTCATGTCGGCCTCCCTCCTTTCTGGAAGAATGGGGCCACCGCAGCTCGTGCGATGGCCCCATCATAGAAGACTGATCGCTACTTGACGAGCAGCTTGTCAGCCTCCTGGTACTTCTTGACAAAGAGCATGTAGCAGACGAATGCGAGCACAGCCAGGGCGGCGACCATGCCAATGGGGTTCATGGCACCGGAGCCGGCGCGGCCGAGCTGGTAGACCACGAGTGCGGCGGCATAGGCAAAGACGCACATGTAGCCAATGGCGATGCAGGTCCACTTGCCGTTGTTCATCTCGCGCTTGATGGCGCCCATGGCGGCAAAGCACGGCGCGCAGAGCAGGTTGAAGATCATGAACGCATAGGCCGCAAGACGACCGTGGCCATTGGAGAAGGACTCGAAGTCAGCCTGGACGTTGGGCCAGATGGGCGAGCCCTCGTCGTCCCAGTCCTCGGCCTCGGTGTCGGCGTTGTAGAGCACGGCAAAG